>JAVERJ010000261.1:0-3223 GCA_034007185.1 Candidatus Carbonibacillus sp.
CGCTCTTACGGCCGGGATGAGGCAACATGCACGTTCCTCCTTTCCTCGTGACATCAAAAAAAATGTTTCATCCCTTTTTCGCCATTTTTCATCATTTCGTCGATATGCTTTTACCAGTCGCAAGCCGCGCCATGACCTTGACTGCCTTTAAAATCGAGTCTGAGCCAACAATCGAGGCGATCGGCCGATGCAGAGACCTCATCCTGGTCTGCCAGACTTCCTGTCGTGAAGCTGCGCCGCAGGGAATACGTGCGCGTCACTTCGTGGTACCCTTCCGGTAAAGGCGTAAGCGGTAGATTGGGTAGATTGAGTCTGAGTTCGATCCCCTCGATCACCATTTTCTCTCCGGCTGGTGTCTTACATATGCCGTCCGGGCACTCGATAACCCCTGAAGGGTCGTCCTTCCAAGGTTCTTCATGAAAGTCTTTGATCGAAAACCGATCGATTGCTTTGACCATGGCGTATCGATCGATACCGGGCGGCATGGAATTGATCGTTTTATTGATCGTTGTTAGATCTTCCAGCGACGCACGCGCATCGGTATGTCCTCTCCCGGTGTAGGCTGCGCACGGATCAAAGACGGTCTTCAATACGACACGGAAGCGTTGCGGTACGACTTGTTCCAACGTCTGTCCATCGGGCATATCTATGAGGATAAACTTATGATTGGTCGCCTCCAGATAAAATGAGAGAAAATCTTTCCCGGGCTCACCGTTTTTTACGAGCTCAAGTGAGAATGAAGATGATCCGTAACGTTCTCGAAGATTCACGAGATCGATGCTTTGGATCGAGGGATCGTTTAGACAGCGCGCCGATGCATCTTCAAACCAGCAGTAGTAAAGCTTAAGATCAAAAGCAGCGGGAGGGAGGTCTGATCCATCTGCAATCTTCAGCTCGATACGATCGATACCCCTGAGGTCGAGAACAAATGGTTCAGTCTCTTCCGGATTGTTCCCATCGTGCGGAAAATATAACGGATACGTGTGGGGGATATCACGATCATCCACCACAGCAGAAACCACCTCAGAGCGGTAACCCCACACCGTCTTACAGTTCGGGACCCAGTAGGCGAGCGCCACGCTGCTTTTGTTAAGAGCTTCCAGATCCGCTTCAGCAAAGGCGAGCGCCTGTCTCTCGCGCAGCTCTAGTGTCCGCGTAAAGAGCGAGAGAAGGGCAAACGTCACCACGGCGACCAGGATCAAAACGAATGGAAGAACAAACCCATCGGCAGCTGACCTCTGTTGCACGCGCCCCGACCGAACGCGCCAAGCTTTTGTACGCTTTATCTTCTTAAACGCCTTACCTCGTGTGTACAATGGTCGCTTCACCTCGATGTGCGGCATATGATCGACGTGCATACGTTCATCATCTGGACTTAAGAACACGAGATGGATTGTGGTATGACCGAAAACCGCATCGTGTCTATGCGCTCAAAAAGAGACGCATAGACCATGGGTCGGGCAAATGTCGTTTTCTAAGGAGAAGGCGCTTTTATCCACTCCGGAGAAAGCGGCCACGGGCCGAACGATGTCTGAGCGTATACCGGTTTGGGTTTGCCGTCTCGATCAAGACGGTACGACAGCCAGTGTACAACAGCCCAGCTCATGGGAACGGGAGACGTTGCACTTTTTTCTAAATTTTCAGGACTCAAATGGCCGGGTTGTGCGATATAGAGATCGGTGACATCCGGATTGACATGATCAAAAACAGGCCATTCCGCCAGGGCACCGGAACGCGCGCTGTAAAAGTCTTTACTCGTATCCCAAATCAATCGCCACATCTGAGGCCTGCTCGCCCTATCTTTCCGAAATGCAAAATAATAAGGTTTGCTGCTATCTTTAGGATTAGGAACGGTCACTTCCAGACGCGTCATCTTTCCTCTGTTCTTACGCCAGTAGATTTTAGCCTCCTGGGTCAATATCTGTTGATTCGAAGGCTTCGAGTCATCATATCCATCCGCATACTGCACCCACCAGTTTCTGACATAGCGGTTGACAAACTGGCTGTTTTCGATCTGCCGAATATCCGCCTCGCGGGAAGCGAGGGCGATCGCGGCATATTGATAAAGTAACAGCATTGTCGGTACGGTGAGACCGATCAGCGCGAGCACGATCAGCAGTTCAATAAGCGTGTAACCTGCATCTTTTTTTTGTTCCTGCCCAGCCCCCAAACCCCCTTTCCCGGACATAACATATGATTTTGCGTTGATACAATACCGCCACGTCATAGCCCACCCACCTCCTTTCCCAGACATGACGCAAGTTTTACGACATGCACTGATGATGTTTGCGTTCATTTTTTTAAGAGAACAGTCGTGTACAGGGTTACACGATACGGTTTTCTATTCTCACAATCATGAGTGCTGCCGTCTGTTCCGAGCCCCACCGTAATGCGATATAAAAATCGCACGTAGTGGTCATCTTCCGTATAATCGGAACCGTTCATTTGCTCGTTTTCAATGAGCGGCGGTGGCATGGCTTCGTTATCTTGCGCGTCGGGGGGCGTTAATGTATAGCACGGGATGATTGCAGCGTTTTTGACCTGGTCAAAAGCATGTTTGAGGCTAGAAGGTTCTAAAAAACCTTCCCTAAGCGTTGTGCCTAGATACGCGCGGATCGCTTCATTGGCTTGCGCGAGCAAAGACACATCATCAGGCCGGGGCGTTGGCACCATGCCGCCGTCGAGCACCGGCGTCCACATGGTCAACAAAAGTTCATAGGCAGTCAGCAATTCTTCATCGCGAACGGCTGCGATGCGCGCTCGATCGCTCCCGAACCAGAGCATCGAACTCAAGAGGATAAGACTCGTAAAAATAAAAAGTGCGACGAGGACTTCAAATAAAGTAAACCCTGCTAATGTAAAACCCGCCGATCGCATTGCGGCTTTCCAGCTTGTCTCTCTCACCACCGATCACACCTTATTCCTTCTAAACTATTATCGTGACGCTCGGTCGCAAGCAAGGCAAACGTTCAGACTTGCACAGCCTTTTTCATTTTTTTATGAGACGGAGCGACTTATGGGCCGCTCCATATGTTTGTTCTTTTCCGCTTAGAGTCTTAACCGTGAAATCTCCTTGGGAAGCAGATTGTCCGTTTTGCCCTATGATATAAACAAACTTTTTGTTAATTTTTAATAAACCAAGTTCGCGTGAGAAGGGACGATCGAGGACAACTGTTTCTTCAAGCTTTATGGTGTAATGAAGATCAACACCTTTACTTTCAAT
>JAVERJ010000262.1:0-3213 GCA_034007185.1 Candidatus Carbonibacillus sp.
TGAATAATGTAAAGGCAACATGGGTAAGAGCCGAAACTGTTGATGAAAAATTTGATTTTATTGTTAGTAGAGCTGTAACTAATATTCCGCAATTATATCAATGGACAAGTTCAAAAATTAAAAAATTAAACAAAAATAGCAAGTCAAATGGTCTATTGTTATTGAAAGGAGGAGATTTAGATAATGAGCTTGAAAGCATTAAAAGCTTTGTTATTACAGACTTAACGGATTTCTTCGAAGAAGATTATTTTTGTACAAAAAAGCTAATTCATATTATTTGTTAATTTTTTTTGATTTTAAGCATTCTTATTTTGTGCATTACAATATTAATCTTATTTTTGCAGTCCGATTTGCAGAAACTTAAAAATTTTTGGTGATGAAAAGAACATTCCAACCCTCAAAACGAAAGAGAAACAATAAACACGGTTTCCGTGCACGTATGGAAGATGCTTATGGTAGAAAAGTATTAGCTCGCCGTAGAGCCCGAGGACGTAAAAAATTAACAGTTGCTGACGAACCAAAGCATAAAATTTAGTGTTTCTTATATAATATTCTCTTATATTACCGCTTAATTATTTAAGCGGTTTTTTTATTTGTCATAAGTAAGTATTTTGCAAAAGCATAAGGAAATGCTTATATTGAGTTATTTTAAATAAAACATAAACCAAAAATTAATTTAGTTTTTAGATTGTAATCTTTCAAATTTATTTTACTTTTACATTGTAAAACAAATAATTAAAACTATCAGTTATGAAGAAAACAATTTTATTTATGTGTCTTGCAGGCTTGATTTTAAGCGTTCAAGCGCAGGAAACAGATGGGATGGTTTCAAAAAAAGGCATCCCAATTCTTCCCGAACAAGGCGATATAGCAGTTGCTATTAACGCTGTACCTATATTTAATTTTATAGGAAATATGTTTAATGGTACTGTGGGAAATACTGTCGGGTGGAGTTATATGTCAGATTGGACAAATTCTAATAGTATTTATTTACAGTACTATTTAGAAGAAAATGTTTCTGCTCGTGTTGGATTCAGATTTGCAAACAATCAGGCTATTAATCAGGAATTTGTTGTAAAAGATGAAGCTCCAATCCCTGACCCTGATGTTTTAGTTACCGATAAACTTGTAACAAATAACACAAATCTTAATCTTAATGCACATTATTTAATGCACAGAGGCAAAGGTCGTGTTCAAGGTTATTATGGTGCCGGTATTGCTCTTATGTATCGTACAAATAGCCAAAAATACACTTATGGTAATCCTATTACATCTACATTTACAAGCCCCGAAACACACGATTTTGGAGCAAATATTACCGGTAGTGGAAGAATTACCGAAGTCAAAAATATTGTTAGTATTGGTGCAGGACTGCAAGCGGTAATTGGTGTTGAATATTTTGTAGCACCTAAATTTTCAATTGGTGGAGAATTTGGATACGGAGTTATGTTTATACGTAACAATGGCGGAACACTTGTCGAAGAGCGGTGGAACGGTCTTGAAATAGAAACAGAAGAAACTGTTACCGCAAACGATGGTGGTATTTATCTTGATAATACAAACTTCGGAGGTGGTATTTATTTGAAATTCCATTTTTAGAAAAAATAAAATGAGTATTAATTTAAAATCAATAGTATTATGAAAAAAGTATTTTTATTTGCATTATTAGCTTTAATGGGCG
Organism: Candidatus Carbonibacillus sp.; assembly: GCA_034007185.1. Lineage (GTDB taxonomy): Bacteria > Bacillota > Bacilli > Thermicanales > DSM-22653 > Carbonibacillus. The sequence goes on from JAVERJ010000262.1 coordinate 1,682, forward strand.
TAACTGTTTTATTTACAAGCTGCGATAACGAAGAAGTTGAAGCTGGACCAGTGCCTGAAGCAACTGTTATTGGTAAAGTTAAAGCAGAACTTAACACAACAAATTCAGAATTAGAATTTGCACCAGTAGGTACAAAAATCTATTTCAGAATTAATAGTCAGCAACTTACCATGGATCCGTTGCCTAACTATAACTATCAAACATTACAATACGAAACTACCGTAGATGCTAATGGAGAGTATAATATAAAATTACCATGCGCTACTCATCAAGCAGTAAATGTAACAATTGTACCTGTAAACTTTAGATTAGATAAAGTTACTTCTGATACAACATCAGTTGATTACTATTATAACGGAGTGCAAAGCAATGTTAATATAATAGATGGCGAGATATATTATAAAGATTTAATGTATAATTAGAAATATCTAGATATTTATCAATTGTTTTTAAAAAAGCATCTATAACTTAGGTGCTTTTTTCTATTTGTATAGTCCGGAATGGGTTTATGCTATAATATTTTAAAATTGATAAAAAAAATACAGTTATTTCAATATCTAAAAAATTTGTAACTTTATACCATGTTTTTAGTGTTTAACTGTAAGCATTTTATTATACGATTTAAAGTGTGCAATTTAACCAAAACTTGATGAATGAAACGTAAAAAGATTATGGAAATTAATCTAAAAGCTATTAACTCATCAAATTTTAATTTCAGCACAGCTTGTAATTTATCAGGAGCTAAGAAAATGAAGAACTTAACTTGAAAAAAATAAGAATAAAAACCTAAGCCATATGAATAGTATTCAGCATAATATATCAGATAAAATTATTAATTACGGATTGGCTTTTATCGCTATAATATCATTACCGCTAAATGTGATTATATATTTTGCTATTACTAACAGCCATTGTATTATTATTAAAATTATGCCAAATTTGTTGTCATTGTCCTAAGAGTTTTATTTCAAATATAATTTCAGGACTTTTAGCATATTCTTTTTTCCCTAAAAAACCATCTATTAAATACGACATAGAAGAAACTTTTGGACAATTAGCACTGTATTAAGCACTTGCTTATATCGAACTCAGGTTTTTAGTTATTCATTTTTTAACAGAGTAGCTTTTAGAAACTACTTACCTAATCTTTTTGTTGCAGGAATTGTAATAAACCTTTTACGAAATCTAGAATTTAAGGATCACAGTAATGGCGTTTTTAAATTATTGACTGAGCAGTTAACTTCTAATATTAACAAGCAAGCAACAAACATAAATAAACATAATAAAGTTAATTTTATTTGTGATTTTAAAAAAGTAGAGGCAAAACACTCTATTAGAAAGATTTAGATTATTTTTGTAAATACAAATTTATTAAATCAAGATTATGAAAAAGATTTCATTAATTATACTTAGCATAATGATTCACTTTATCATATATGCAATTGATTCTCCGGTAAATGTTTCTCCAATAAATGGAGCTACAAATCAAGCTGTTACAATATTAACCCGCATTATTCATACGATTAGCTTTG
>JAVERJ010000263.1:0-3194 GCA_034007185.1 Candidatus Carbonibacillus sp.
ACTGCTCGGCGCTGATCTATATGTTGCGTCTGGCGCCCTTCGCGTCACGTAGGTTAACGTGCACGGTGATCTTTGACGTGTCATGCTGTTGATCAAAAATATGGTCTATCGCTTCAAACATATGGGTGTAACATCTTTTAAGCGTGATTAAATGAGGTGTGGCGGTTGTATCATAAGCTTTTTCATCGCATGATGGTAGCGGCTGTGCGTGTCCCCCTTTGGATCGAAGTGCTATTCGTCTGGTTGATCACAGTGCTGGGGATCGGTGCGTATTGGGCATTTGATGATCTTTTACATTTACAAGCGCGCGAATCTGCACAACGTCGCATGCAACTTGCACAGGCCGCGGAACAAGAGCAGCTGCTCGAGACTCAGCACCGCCTTCAACAGCAACTTGATGAACAAAGAGTACAAGTCACTTATATCCAGACGATCTTTTCGACACGCTCTTCAGCAAGGCAAGCATTGCAAGCCATCGAGAATCGACTGTTACCGGGTGTGGATGTGTCTCAGCTTGAGATGCAGCTTGGAGAGCAACTGACGCTCGACGCCAGCGTGCATCCGGGTTTAACGAACGTTGCTGATTGGCTAGATGCACTTCGCAGCCTTCCACCGTTTATCGGTTTGCCACACTGGACACCCCTCGATTTACAGTTACCTGATTCTGCGACTTTAGATGTCAATAACAGTCATATGCTTGAGAAGTTTTACCATCTTAAGATCACGTTCCAGAAGACAGCCGAGGGGAAAACAGCGATAAAAGATGATGGTGGGATAGGCACTCCGTTAGAGAAGGGTGGGGAAGATGTTGGCATCCAACGATAACGTATTCCAGAAAGTGTCCTTAGAGCCTTCACTTTCTCTGAAAACCTGGCGTGTTATGTACTTGTTGGTTCTTTCGGGGGCCGCGCTCCTTTTGATCCTCTATCTATGGTATCGTTTGCATCTTACGGCAAGTATAACGACCATACGACAGCAAACAGAACGGTTGATGCAAGAAAATATGCTGATCCAAAACAAAATCAACACTTTGCATCACGCGATCGAAAGCATCGGCGGGGAGACGAACGCGGAAAGGATAAAAACGCACACAGTCGGAATTCCGGCTTCTCCTGAAGAAACAACATTCATACGCTGGATCGATCAAGCGGCACAAAAGCATGCGCTGACTGTCGTGCGGCTAGAAATGCTTGACCGTACACCCTTCGAACCTCTGGATCAAGAAGGGGGAAGTGGCATACGTCAAGCTCCTCTAACCTTGGCGTGGCAAACAGAGTATCAGCTGCATGTACTGGGCACATATGGCGACTGGCTGTCTTTTTTACAAACACTGGAAGAAGATGCGTCACGATTCATGTCGGTAAAGTCTATGAACATTACTTTGAAGGATAGGACAAACATCACGGATCAGCAAACCATTTTTCACGATGATACAGCCGTTGATGTGACATGTGTGGTGCATACGTACGATTGGAATGATACGGAGGAGAGGTGAACGTTTGGTGGTGTGGTGGGCAGTGGGGATATGGAGTATTTTTTGGGGGCTCCTCCTTTTAAGCATCCATCCATGGTTTCGTTGGCATCCAGTTATTTTTATGATCATATACGGTGTAGGTCTTTCCCTACTTTTTACTTCTGTGTTATTGGCTCCACCGATACGCTGGATCGCAGTGGGAGGGTTCCTGCTTCTGGCTGGACCTTTTTTTGCGATCGTATTGAGATGGCAACGTACACTTAAGGCACGCGCACGATTGAAACGGCTCGCTTATGATAAAACGGAGCACCCATCACACAATGAGACGATAGGCCCTCATCAAAAGACATCCGCCTCTCTATAAAACCTGTTTTTATAGACTAAAAAACATTGCTGTGCGGTCGAGCCGTAACCCTCACAGATATGAGAAAGGCGTGATGGTAGATGCAATACACCCCAATCTTCGCTGGTTTGGAGGCAGGCGGGACCAAAATGGTCTGTGGGCTGGGGCGTTGGGAGGCACATACAGGCTCGTGGCAGATCTTAGAGCGCATCACCGTACCGACCCGCGCACCAGCAGAGACGATGGAAGCGATCAGCGCCTTTTTTATGGAGCAAACATATGGCGACATCCAGGCCCTCGGTATCGCTGCCTTTGGTCCCTTGGATTTAAGCCCGAACAGCCCAACCTATGGCAGCATCACGACGACACCGAAACTGGCATGGCGACATTATCCGATAAAAAATGTGCTCGAAGCACAGCTAGGCGTGCCAGTCGCCATCGATACGGATGTGGCCGGTGCAGCGCTCGGCGAGGCGCGCTTCGGCGCAGGAAAGGGGGCGCAGCATCTCGTTTATATGACCGTCGGGACCGGTATCGGTGTCGGCATCATACTCAACGGGGCGATCGCTCGCGGCCTCACCCATCCGGAATTCGGCCACATCAATGTGCGTAAGGCACCCAGCGATGACTTTCCGGGGGTGTGTCCGTATCATGGCGATTGCTTAGAAGGGTTGGCTTCTGGTTCAGCCATTGAAAAACGCGCAGGTCAAGCCGGCGATACGCTGCCGCCAGATCATCCAGTATGGGAAGATGTCGCCTATGCATTAGGAGAAGCGGTGGTGACGTTACTTCTCACGGTCGGTCCAGAAAAGGTCGTACTCGGGGGTGGCGTCATGAAGCAAGCTTCACTTTTCCCACGCATCCGGCGGCACGTCATCGATGCCTTGAACGGCTATCTGATGCATCCACTGTTACCGGAACACGTCCAAGCCTTGATCGTTCCGCCCGGTTTAGGCGATCTTTCTGGGCTATATGGTGCATTAGAGCTCGCCCGGATGCATCGAGACGGCTAATTTAGACTAGAGATATAGACTAGAGATAGAAAACGTGTCAAACAACAAAAGACCCGTCCATTCCCCTTTTCTTCGGTCGGAATAGACGGGTCCGTATGCTTATAGCGTTGTCTCAGCGCTTTATCTCAGCTATTCTTAGCGATTCACAGCGATCGAACATTATTTCCCGATCGAACGGTTGTACTGTTGGATTTTCTGGGTGATTTCATTTGCGGCTTGGTCCAAGGCATCCTTGACGGATTTTTGGCCGTTGATCGCTTCTTCCATGGCCCGTTCTGTAATCTGCCGCGCTTCAGGGAAGACGCCCATCACTGCACCCTTGGTCGCATTGTTAAGCGGTGTCGCGTGAAGCTGATCGACCGCG
>JAVERJ010000264.1:0-3191 GCA_034007185.1 Candidatus Carbonibacillus sp.
CGCCTCGCTACCCTTGCCCAAAGCGCAATCGAGCAAGGCACACTGCCACCATTTTATATCGTATCGGTCGATGTCGATCTACCGAAGCGCCGCGCCTGGTATCACCCCGATGGCGAAGAGCATGAAGCGTACCTTTTATTTTTTATAGAAGAGCTTCTCCCGAACATAGAAAAACATCTGCCCCTCCCTGATCGCGGCATGCGTCGCATTGTGGCAGGCGACTCTCTGGGAGGAACCGTCTCCTATGAACTGATCCTCAGACGACCCGATTTATTTCAGGGCCTCATCGGCCTATCGACTTTTTTTCCAGAACAACTGGTTACCGCATTAAAAGAAAAAAGAACGCGCTTACGCCACCTTCGCTTGTTTGAATACGTAGGAAAAGGAGAAACGGCTGTTGAAACACCGCTCGGTACGATCGACTTCGTTACGCAACACCGTGCTGTGCAAACCGTCTTAACACCGTATCTTCCGTATGCACGTTTTGTCGAAAAAGATGGCGTCCACACCTGGGGTTCTTGGCAAAAGGTTCTGCCAGAAGCACTTTACGTCATGTTTGAAGCGAGCCACCATGGATACACAGATTGACCAAGAATCAAAATGAAAGTGAAGAAATAAAAAGGCCCGCCCCTTTTCAGGGACGAGCGTTTTTTAAGCATATCTTACGAATTAGCGTCTTGATGGACTTCAACGGATTCCGGTTCTGTCTCTTCTAAAAGGGCTTTGGCTCGATTGACTTCTTCTTCAGTCCCATGGGCAATCACAAGATATTTACCACCTTTGATTTCTTGCTCATATTTAAGAACGTGCTGGTGCGATACGCCCCAACCGACAAGGGCACCTAACAAACCACCGCTTGCAGCACCGACCGCAGCACCTTCAACGCCCCCTAGAAGCATGGAAGCCAATGAACCGATCACCATCACGGGTCCAACGGCAGGTACCCAGAAAAAACCAGCCCCTACCAACAACCCAAACAACCCACCGACCCATGCACCTGTTCCCGCTCCTGTTTTGGCAACATCACCAACGGTTACAAAACCATGTATTTTTTCTTCACTTGTGAGATCTTGAGCCACGATCGAAAGTTGTTGAGCAGGATATCCTTTTTCAATTAACGATTTAACCGCTTTTTCAGCAAAATCGACATGGCTATAAATGGCAACAACACTGTTTCCCATCCGCTTGTCCCTCCTAAAGTTATAAAAATCATTGTTAAAACATCAAAACGTGCACAACATGATACAGCGTGCACGTTTTTGACTAATCGAGATGCGATTCAATAAACCACAGTAATTTTTCTGCCTGACGGGTAACGTCGGTCATGATATCTACCGTAATAGGGTCGCCTTCTTCCTCAGAGCGGGACAAGGCTGAACGGGCGCTTTCCGTGAAGTTCGCTAAAGAACGACTCAGATGCTCTACAAGCGAACGTTCTTCTGTAAATGTTGTCGGAAGTTCAGGTAGCATGGTGTGCTGAGCGACGGCTTGTACCGTTCCCTGAGTGTGCCCACCAAGCTGCATGATCCGCTCACCGATGAGATCACCCCAGGCGTCAGAAGCACTGTGAAGTTCATCAAAAAGAAGATGCAGGCTGTAAAAATTCGGGCCTTTTACGCTCCAGTGCGCTTGCTTGGCTTGGCGCTCGAGATCAATAGCAGAAGCGAGGAGAGATTGCAACGAACTGATCAGTGAATCACGTACGCGTTTTGGAACGACATTATGCGTCTCCATCGGTCTCACCTCTTCGATTGATATCCTTGCTTTATGACAAGGCCATTATCATCTGTCGATGTCGCATCGTGTCGAAAATAAAAACATCTCTATCGCCTGCATATGGCTTCTTGTAGAAAGCCATGTTCGTCGATAGAGATGCCCCGATCAAATATCATTTTTCCTTAAAGGCGATTAAGCAGAGCGTATCTTTTTGAACGCTTCAATGAGCGGCGGTAAAACTTCAAACATATCACCGACAATACCGTAATCAGCTACCTGGAAGATGGGCGCTTCTGGGTCCTTGTTGATGGCTACGATCACTTTGGAAGCGGACATCCCTGCCAAATGCTGAATTGCTCCAGAGATGCCGACGGCGATATAAAGATCAGGCGTTACCACTTTTCCGGTCTGGCCAATCTGTAAAGCATAATCCACATACCCTGCATCGCACGCACCCCGCGATGCACCGACCGCACCACCGAGTACATCGGCCAGTTCATATAATAATTTAAAACCTGCTTCACCTTTTGTGCCTCGACCACCAGAGACGACGATTTTCGCTTCGCTCAAATCAACGCCGCTCGTCGCCTTTTTAACAACCTCTGCGATGACCGAACGCACGTCTTGAATCTCTAACGTCAGCGTTTCTTCTGCTAGAGTCCGCCCGGTGTTTTCTTCTAACAAAGCGATATTATTCGGACGAACGGTCAACATCATGGGTGAACCTTCTACTTTGCGTTCTTCAAATGCTTTTCCAGCATAGATCGGTCGCACAAAATGGACGTCCCCATCTTTTGGAACGATCTCCGTCACATCACTGACGAGCCCCGCGCCTAGCCGTGCTGCAAGACGTGGAGCGATGTCTTTCCCAATGGCTGTATGGCCAAAGACAATGACTTCCGGTTTTACATGATCTACCGCCGCACGTAACGCCTGCATAAAGGCATCCGGTGTGTAGTGTTTTAAGGCTTCCTGTTCTATGGTAAGAAGTCGATCCGCGCCATATTTGGCGAGCATATCGCGCGTTTCGACATCGACGTTGTCGCCTAAAAGTAAAACAACGATCTCACCGTCAGTCACTTTTTTCGCTGCAGCGATGGCCTCTAGTGTAACCTGTCGTAGTTTTCCTTCTTTGCGTTCCCCTAAGATCAGTGCCCTTCCTTGCATGGCTTCGTCCCTCCTTAGATAACTTTCGCTTCCTCACGGAGTTTTTTGACAAGTGTTTCAACTTGTGTAGCAATATCGCCTTGCAGTATTTCTCCTGCTTCTTTTTTCGGTGGATTGTACAAGTGGGTTACTGTTGTGCGCGCGATGCCCTCGTCGATGCCTAAATCCGATACGTTCAATCGCTCCAGTGGCTTTTTCTTTGCCTTCATAATACCTGGAAGTGATGGATAACGCGGATCATTGAGACCTTGTTGGGCTGTGAGAAGGACAGGCAGCTTGGTGCGTATCCGTTCCACATCACCTTCCGC
>JAVERJ010000012.1:0-21413 GCA_034007185.1 Candidatus Carbonibacillus sp.
GTGTTCAAGCTGATGAGCTAAACGTGCCCGAGCATGTTTGGTCTTATCCGGTAGAGCTGAGTCTTTTAGGCCGCATCGTTTTTATATTACCATTACATAGCGCTTTGCCACTGGTCGTTCGATGTTTGAAAACGTATCATCCTCAAAGTCGTATGGTCTACATAATGAATGATGCGACGGCGCTTACTGTCTGGTTTAGCCAGCATGTCGATCACCTTTATCAGCTCGGGTTGCTGGATGCAGTGATAACGGCAGGGCAGGCTTTTGGTGGAACATACGAAGCGATCAATCTTTATAGTGCGCTCTTTATGGCTAGCCGTGTTTTTAATTTTGATTGGATCGTGCTCGGTCCTGGACCAGGCAATGTTGGAACAGGAACTCCGCTTGGTCACAGTGGGATGCAGGGGCTTGATGCGGCACATGCTGTTTTGGCGTTAGGTGGTACACCAGCACTTTTACCCCGTATGTCACTGGCTGAACCGCGCCTTCGACATCGCGGTATGAGTCATCATTTTTTGAATGTTTTGCGTCTCCTATTAAGATCGGTTGAGGTCGTTTTACCAAAAGATGCCTTCGATCGACCCTATCGTGGAACATACCAGTGGATGCTGCATCATCTCATGCAACGTTGGCAAGATCCACCCTTAAACCAACATGTTCTACGGCTTACGGATATCATGCCGCTTTCGGAAGTCCACACACATCTCCGAGCGATTCATCCGGTTGACTCGATGGGCAGGGCTTATTCAGATGACCCTTTGTATACCGATGTACTATTAACAGCATGCCGATACTGGCAAGAGAAAGCGTCTCATCCTTTTGTAACCGATACTTCCGAGTCAGATCAATCCAAACATTTATAACATATGTATGGCAACCAATATGTATCAGCTGAAATGAAAAATGATCAAACGCGTTAACAAGCAAACATATCATTGAAAGTTTTAAGGGATATAAAAACGGCCAGCACAGTCCACACCTCCTTAAGGCTGCTTCGTTCCCGACCTGACCTGGTTCGGAGGTAGGTGCTTGCTGGCAAATGTCATCATACCATGAATCACGAGCTTCGTCAAGGATTTGTTCATGATGACCATTTGAAACAAAAAAGCAGGTGAAGGCATGCATAGGAACGTGATGAAGGGGCGTAGACGTTGGAAACAGCTTTGGATGTTATTGTTGGGTCTGTGGTTGATCGGTGTCATCGTTGGTGGGTTGGCACCCTTAGCGCTTTCCTTCCATGAACGAGACATGATTCGCGATAGGACGAAAACAACGATAGAACAGTCCGTCCAAGCCATATATGCATCTTCGGGTGATCAAAGCGTAGATGCCGTGTTACCCTGGCCTTTGTGGAACCCTGAACAGATCGGCATGATTTTTTTTGAGACCGCTACTTTATTTTTGTTATCGATTTCTTTCATCGGATGGCCGCTGACTTGGTTATACTTCATGTATATTGGATTACGGTTTGGTTGGACGACTTTTTTTGTCGTCGATGCTTTAGGTATCACAGGCTTACTCATCGATCTATTGATATTTTTGCCACTTGAGTTGTTTTTAGTTATGGGCTATGCGCTTTTAATTCTTGGCGCTCGACCTTATGTCCAAGCATACTGGCCGTTTTTTCGACACGGAAGCAGAGGACTGCCGCGACAATCATCGCACCTATTGCTAACGTACATTATAATCAGTGTCATGGCACTCACGATCTTTATTGTCCATGCTTGGGTCCTTGGTACATATGCTTATCGACTGGTTGCCGAGATATGGCTTTTATTTCCACCCACTGAACATGATTAATCTTATTCTTATTTAATAGTGATTTTCAATTGACGTCATTGCGCTTTGTCTTATATAATGATAATAGCTGGGTCGCTTAAGGAGGGTCTTTTGTGGAGGAGCGGCTAGAGAGAATTAAACAAATTTTGCATGCTCATCAATACAAGCTTACGCCGCAGCGTGAAGCAACCGTTCGTGTTTTATTGGAGCATATGGAAGACCATTTAAGTGCCGAAGATGTCTACCTCGCGCTTAAATCGCGTGCGCCGAATATCGGACTGGCAACGGTCTATCGGACGCTTGAGCTCCTTTCCGAACTTAAGATTATTCATAAGATCAATTTTGGTGATGGTGTGACACGTTATGATTTTCGGGCTGAGGGTGCAAAACATCATCACCATCATCTGATGTGTTTAAGTTGCGGTCAGGTGGTTGAGATCGAGGATGATCTTTTGGAAGAAGTTGAAAAAGAAGTTGAAAAACGTTTTGGGTTTAAAATATTGGACCACCGTCTCACCTTTCACGGTATTTGTGAAGTATGCCAGAAGAAAGGTGTAAAGGAGACGGATCTAACACACGATGCATTTAAAAAAATTCCTGTTGATTAAAAACAGGAATTTTTTGTTTTAGATCGTCGTTTGGTGTAGAATAAAGAGGGTTCGTCTTTTTACGTATGCGACAAAGGATAAGGGAGGCAGTTGGCATGTATATCGGTGTACCTAAAGAAATAAAAGACCATGAATATCGGGTGGCCATCACGCCGGCTGGCGTTCATGAACTTGTAGCTCACGGGCATCATGTGCTCATCGAACGCGGTGCTGGCCTCGGAAGTGGTATTGCTGACGAGCATTATGCAGAAGAAGGTGCAGAGATTATTGCTACACCTGAAGATCTTTGGCGACGTGCAGAGTTGATTTTAAAAGTGAAAGAACCGCAACCGAGTGAGTATCGATATTTTCGAGAAGATTTAACCATATTTACATATCTTCACTTAGCTGCAGAACCGGAGCTTACTCGTGCACTGGTAGAAGCTAAGACAACGGCTATTGCTTACGAGACGATTCAACTTGCAAACGGCGCCCTACCGTTGCTCATGCCGATGAGCGAAGTGGCTGGACGTATGGCTGTACAGATTGGGGCATCCCTTCTCAGCAAACCTCATGGTGGGGTAGGGTTGCTGCTTAGTGGTGTACCTGGTGTTGAACCGGGTCAAGTTGTCATTGTGGGCGGAGGTATTGTTGGAACGAATGCAGCGAAGATGGCCGTGGGAATGGGGGCAAAAGTGACCATTCTCGATGTGAACGCAGCGAGACTCCGGGAACTGGATGATCTTTTTCAAGGACGCGTCACGACACTGATGTCTAACCCATTTAATTTGCGAGAAGCGGTCAAAAGCGCGGATCTACTCATCGGAGCGGTACTCATCCCGGGTAGACGGGCACCGAAGTTGGTAACCGAGGCGATGGTCCAAAAGATGCGTCCGGGTTCGGTGATTGTCGATGTCGCTATCGATCAGGGTGGTTCCATTGAAACCATTGATCGGGTGACGACCCATAGCGCACCGACCTATGAAAAATATGGCGTGATACATTATGCAGTCGCCAACATACCCGGCGCAGTGCCTAGAACATCGACGTTTGCCTTAACCAATGTCACCATGCCCTATGTGATGAAAATTGCACAGCATGGTCTGTTATCGGCTATGGCAGCCGATCCAGCGCTGGCCAAAGGTGTGAACACGATGCGTGGATATCTCACCAATGAACCGGTTGCTGAATCGCTCGGACTGACGTATACACCACTTTCCGACCTCTTATAGTCAATGAAAGTATAAATCACCCTTTCTGTGACATATAATGGTTTCAATGGGACCTGTGAAGATAGCCGACGTGTCTTTCATCGGTCACGTCGGCGCACGGAGAGGGTAGATTGGATGATCATCAGTATCAAACGATTGATGGCCGCGATGGTCACGATTGTGACTTTTATGGTTCTTTTTTTAACTGTATATCTATTGGTTGATCGCTTCATGACAACGATTCATCCTGCTTGGGCGACGCGCGAAGGAGCTTATACGGTAGAAGTAACCGTCCCGACAACTGTAGCGGATCAAACGGTGGAGGATGCAGAAGCGTCACCGAATCATTCGCGATCCATTCCGATCAATCGTTTATTTTACTTCTGGTATCATGGCGAATAAAGAAACGTGAAGGGAGGCGTGACGGTCATATCTGAAAAGCAACAAGACCGTTGGTACCTGCCTTTGGTACAAGCCTTCATTCATTATTTAGTATTAGAGCGCGGGCTTTCTCCCAATACGCGCGAGGCTTACGAACGCGATACGCGCGCATTTTTAAGCCATATGGACACTTTGGGCCTTCGCTCCATTCACGATATCAGGCGCGAACATATCCATCATTATATGGCCTTGCTTCAACAAGGCGGTCTAAAACGATCGACGTTAGCGCGAACGCTTTCTACGCTACGCGCTTTTTTTCGATTTTTACTTGATGAGAATGTTTTAGAAAAGAATCCGCTTCACCATATGCCGACACCAAAACGTGAGCGACCACTTCCCCATGTGTTAACACAAGAGGAAGTGACGCGCCTCATTGAGACCATCCATGGACATGATCCCTTTGCGCTTCGTGATCGTGCGCTTTTAGAGCTTCTTTATGCAAGTGGGATGCGTGTGTCAGAGCTTCTTCAAGTAAAACTTACAGATATCAATTTTGAGCTGATGATTGTTCGGGTGATGGGCAAGGGGCGTAGAGAACGCATCATACCGATGGGGAAAAAAGCCAAAGATGCTTTGTACACGTATGTTTTAAATGGGCGACCGAAGCTTATGAAGCGCAAAGGTGCTCAAGTAAGCGATGTTCTTTTTTTAAATCATCATGGACGCGCTTTATCGCGGCAAGGTTTTTGGAAAATATTACGTGCGCATGCTGTGCGAGCCGGCATTACCAAACCGCTCACGCCGCATACGATTCGACATTCTTTTGCGACACATCTTCTGGAGAATGGTGCTGATTTGCGTATCGTTCAAGAACTTTTAGGTCATCAAGATTTATCGACCACGCAAATTTACACACATCTGACCAAGCAATCCTTAAAGAAAACTTATGATCGCGCCCATCCACGAGCGGTTCGCTATCGGGAAGGATGAAGAATATGCAACCACACGCAAACGATCGTTACAAACGGATCATTTTAATGGTTTTAGATAGTGTCGGGATTGGAGCTGCGCCGGATGCGCATGAATTTGGTGATGAAGGCGCGCATACTTTAGGTCATATCAGCGCGCGTGCGGGGCTTCGTGTGCCGCACATGGCTGAATTAGGGCTCGGCTTGATCGAACCCCTAAAGACCGTCCCGGCGGTTGACAAGCCACGGGGTTTTTATGGAAAAATGCAAGAAATATCGCGAGGCAAAGATACAACCACAGGGCATTGGGAGATTGTTGGCTTAGAGACGAAGACGCCATTTCGTACGTTCCCGAATGGCTTTCCGGACGCGTTGATTGAGGAATTCTCAAAGCGGACGCATCGACCCGTTATCGGCAATAAACCGGCTTCCGGTACGGAGATTATTGCTGAGCTCGGTGAAGAACAAATGAAGACTGGGGCTTGGATTGTCTACACTTCTGCTGACAGCGTTTTTCAAATTGCCGCGCATGAAGCGGTTATCCCTTTAGAAGAGCTGTATCGTGCCTGCATGATCGCTCGGGAATTGACGTTAAACGAACCGTATGCTGTCGTTCGCGTCATTGCTCGGCCATATGTTGGCAAGCCCGGCCATTTTGAACGCACGTCCAATCGCCGTGATTTTTCATTAAAACCACCCGGTAAAACGGTGTTGGATGCACTCGTCGAAGGTGGTTATGAAACGATCGGTGTGGGTAAAATTGAAGATATTTTTGCAGGCGTCGGCATTCAGCGTGCGACCCATACGACATCCAATGAGCACGGTGTCGATGTGACGCTGGCCTATATGGAAGAAGATTTTACCGGTCTTTTGTTTACGAATTTGGTCGACTTTGATTCTAAATATGGGCACCGGCGCGACCCGGAAGGGTACCGGCGGGCACTAGAAGCGTTTGACCAGAGACTCCCAGAGATCATTGAACGACTCCGTGTGGATGACCTTTTGATCATCACAGCCGATCACGGAAACGATCCCTATCATCATGGCACAGATCATACACGTGAATATGTTCCGCTTCTTGTTGTAGACCCTGTCCTGTATTTTCGCGGCGATATCGGTTCATCGCTGGGGGTTCGTCACACGTTCGCTGATGTTGCCCAAACGATTGCTCATAATTTCAAAGTCGAGCGACCCATCATTGGTACGAGTTTTTTGGATGAGATACGGAAGCGGCGTTAATCACAACTTTGTGTTTAGGAGGAGATCATCGACGTTCAAAGATGGTGGCGACTGCCATAGACATATCGAAGCGCGTCTCATCTTTGATGCATCGATACGATAGGGAGGGATACGAGGTGCATATGGTCGATATCATACGCCGCAAACGTGACGGTGAGGTACTTCCAAAAGAAGTTTGGCAATATGTGATCGATGGGATCGTACGCGGCGATATTCCCGATTATCAAGTGAGTGCGCTCCTTATGGCCATTTATTTTCAAGGCATGAATAGCGAAGAGACTGCTTATCTGACCGAAGCGATGTGGCACTCCGGTGATGTGCTGGATCTTTCTTCGATTCCCGGTGTGAAAGTCGACAAACACTCCACTGGCGGTGTCGGTGATAAGACGTCACTGATCGCGCTCCCTTTGGCCGCAGCGTGCGGTGTGCCTATAGCGAAGATGAGCGGACGGGGACTCGGGCATACGGGAGGGACGATCGACAAATTAGAAGCCATACCGGGTTTTCAGACGACACTCAGCAAAGAAGCTTTTCTGAAGCAAGTGCGAGAAATCGGCGTGGCCATCGTCGGGCAAAGCGAGGGCCTCGTACCTGCAGACAAAGCGCTTTATGCCTTGCGCGATGTTACGGCTACGGTTGAGTCCATTCCGCTCATTGCGAGTTCGATCATGAGTAAAAAGTTAGCCAGTGGCGCCGATGCCTTCGTTTTAGATGTAAAGGTTGGGCGTGGTGCTTTTATGTCGACGCTCGAAAAAGCCCGCACCTTGGCGCAGGCGATGATAGCCATTGGAGAGCGATTGGGGCATCAAGTCCACGTGCTTCTGACGGATATGGATGAACCACTTGGACGTGATGTCGGAAATGCCAACGAAGTAAGAGAAGCGATTGAAGTATTAAGCGGTGCAGGAGAGAAGCGTCTCGTTGAACTTACGACGGCTGTTGCAGCGCGGATGGTTTTAGCAGGGGGTCTTGCCAAGAATGACGATGAAGCATTAGAAACGGTCCATAGGTGTCTTAAAAATGGATCGGCGCTTCAAACGTTGGAGGCACTGATTCGTGCGCAGGGCGGTGATCCACGAACGGTCCATGATCCAGAACGTATTTTACCGGCAGCACGTTACACTGCGGAGATTCGAGCCGAGCAAGATGGTTGGGTATATTCGATCGATGCACGACGTGTCGGGGAGGCAGCTATGTTAGCTGGTGCGGGTCGAGAAACAAAAAAAGCAGCGATTGACCTCGCTGCCGGCTGTCACCTCGAACGGTTGCGCGGAGAACGTGTTCAAAAAGGCGACGTTTTAGCGCGCTTGATGGCGTCTGCCAAGCCTATTCCTGAAGATGCCGTCAACAGACTTAAAGAAGCTTTTCATATTGCGGAGATAGCACCGGATGATAAGCCGCTCATATATGAGATCATCGCAGCTTCTTCATGATCGATGAGCGATGGCATGATGATGTTTTCAGAAAAAGCCATAGACTTCTGAGGGCCACTTTTCTTCCGTATAGGCCATCTCCCAAAACGCCAATTCCCACTCGCTCATGATCACAAAGTGTTCAAGCATCGTCTGACGTTCTTTTTCTGTTGCTTCTTCTGCCAGAGCATCAAAAAGGTCGATCATCTCTTGCGTTGATGTTTGAAACCAGTCGCTGGCATAAGTGTTTAGCCAGTTTTGATACATCGGCTCGGTGGGCTTTTTATCTCGGTTTTGATATCCGATATCAGCGTATAGCCAGTAACAAGGGAGAAGCGCCGCGATGCTTTCACTCAATCGTCCGCTCATGGCCGCGCGTAACATGTGCGATGTATATGCATATGTGGTGGGTGCTGGACGGACGTTTTCAATATCATCATGGCTCAGTCCCAAAAGTTCGGCGTGTTCTTTATGCACGCCGATTTCTGCTTCAGCCGTGAACTTTGCTTTTTCAGCAAGCATGGCTGTGATACGAAAATCATTGGTCTGTGTTGCAGCCAGCGCGTGAACCTTAGCAAAGTCTTTTAAATAAAAAATGTCCTGTAAAATATAAAAACGAAATTTTTCCTTTGGCAACGTTCCATCGATGATCCCTTGTACAAAAGGGTGACGGTGACTTAATGACCAACTATGCCGCGTTGCCTCACGCGCTTTTTCAGAAAAACGCATTAAAAAAACCCTCCTTTTTTTAGGGGGGCGTCGTCCTTTTTCATAATGGCATCGTACAAAAGATGTGAGTCGGACGCCACATTCCCCACGCTGGTATGACCCAGATCGGGTGCAAGGGGTTGGTTCGTGTCGAACCTCTCAGCCAAAAGAGGCACCCCCTGTGACACACTTTCAGCATAACAAATCATAGGACCATCGTCAAATCCAACGCTTATATAGAGTCGCTGTAAGGAAGATCGATCCATTGATCAGCCCACCGCTGAAGGGCATCGATAACGGGTTTTAGACTTTCTCCTTTCGGTGTGAGTGTGTATTCGATGCGCACTGGGGTCTCCGGGTAAACATGCCGCTTAACAATGCCTTCTTGTTCAAGTTCTTTCATGCGATCAGAAAGCATTTTATCACTCATCTGGGGGATGGTCGCCTTGATGTCTTTAAACCGTTTAGGCCCGGTTAACAGTGTATAGACAATAAGACCCGTCCATTTTTTCCCTAGTAACTCACTGGCCGTTTCAAATTTAGGGCAAATATTGTGATCAACCATCTCCAACACCCCTTTTCTATAGTATTATACCATAAGTAAGTTAATTTCGAGGAGGGCTATCGATGCATGATTTGTTAACGATCAAAGAACGCTTACAAGCTGTTCAACAAGCGATGAAGCAGGCAGCAGAGCGTTCTGGACGCCATCCTGACGATATTAAACTTTTGCTTGTGACCAAAACTGTTGACATCCAGCGAGTGAAGCAGGCCATCGATCTTGATCAGAGATTGTTTGGAGAAAACAAGGTGCAAGAACTTAAAGAAAAAGCACCGGCGTTAGAAGTATATGGCGTAACATGGCATTTTATTGGACATTTACAGACGAACAAGATTGGTGATGTCATTCGTTATGCTTCGATGATTCACTCGTTGGATCGTCTCCGACTGGCAGAAGCACTAAACCGACGGCTGGAACGGGAGGGAAAGACCATGGATGTGCTCATTCAGGTCAATACCTCAGGCGAGGCAAGCAAATTTGGTGTGCCACCTGAGGAGGCGGCTAATCTCCTGAAAGCCGTTCATCATTATCCGACACTTAAGGTAAAAGGATTGATGACCATCGGCAAATTCTCGAGCAATCCTGAAGATGCGCGCATCTATTTTCGACGGCTGCGTATGTTAAGGGACGAACTGTCGTTGCTCGATCTACCCAATGTTGAACTGACCGAGCTTTCTATGGGCATGTCAGGCGATTTTGAAGTTGCCATTGAAGAAGGGGCGACCATCGTGCGGGTCGGTACAAAGATTTTTGGACCGCGTATGTATTCTGATGCCTATTATTGGCCAGACGAGGAGAAAAAGCGTTCGTAAGTTCATCGAACGTTTGATCCATCCTAGATCCATCCTGGATTTTGCGCTATCGTAAGATGGTGGATGCATGAGAAGCGATGCTTTGGGGTATACCAACGCTAGATACGTCATGTATACCCTTAACAAGCCTTTAGATCCATATGCACCGATGACCAACATAAGGGCTAAACGTTAAAGGAGTCGTGAATCATGCCAAATAGGGTGTTAAGCGTCTTAATACTTATGATAGGGTTTACGCTCATCTGGCCTGGACAAGGGACGATGTATGCAAATGAGCATCATGCGGTCGTGTCGAAAACAGATGAAAACAAAGCGTTCAAACGTCCTACGATTGATCTGGCTCCTTCTGCGCGCGCGGCGCTCCTCATGGATATGGATACGGGGACGGTATTGTTTGAAAAAAATGCTGACGCTCCCCTCCCGCCAGCTAGCATTACAAAAATCATGTCGTTATTGTTGGTGATGGAGGCTTTAGAGAAAGGCCAGATATCATTGGATGATCCTGTTGTGGCGAGCGAACATGCAGCGTCGATGGGCGGTTCTCAAATCTTCTTGAAAGCAGGAGAAACGATGACCGTCCGGGACTTACTCAAAGCAGCTGCCATAGCTTCGGCCAATGATGCGACTGTGGCCCTTGCTGAACATACGTATGGTTCGGAAGCGAACTTTGTAGAGCGAATGAATCAACGCGCCAAAGAACTGGGCATGACCCATACACATTTCGTCAATCCAACGGGCTTGCCCGCCGAAAACCACCTGACAAGCGCTCGGGATATCGCGATAATGAGTCGTGAACTTTTAAAACATGAGATGATTTTAACGTTTACTGGAACGTATCAAGATTATTTACGACAGGATACAGAAAAGCCTTTTTGGTTGGTCAACACGAATCGCCTCATTCGTTTTTATCCCGGAATGGACGGTTTAAAAACAGGCTATACGTCAGAGGCGCGATTTGGACTTTCTGCTACAGCAAAACGGGATGGTTTCCGGCTCATTGCTGTGGTATTAGGCGAACCCGATACGAAGACGCGCAATCGAGAAGTGACCGCGATGCTCGATTGGGGGTTTGCACATTATACAAACATGGTTCTTTATGAAAAAAACACACTGCTTACATGGTTACAAGTCGAAGGCGGTCAACATGCTTTTGCCCCAGTTTATACAGGGGAAAAAATGAGTGTTCTGGTTGAAAAAGGTACACCGCTTGAAAAACCAGAAGTCCAGTTGATGCTACCGAAACGTATCAAAGCGCCTCTTCCAAAATATGCACAGGTCGGTACGCTGCGTGTGAATGTCGCTGATCAATCGTTGGAAAGTCCATTGATTGTGAACACCGAGATTCCGAAAGCAGATTTAGGAACGATCATTAAACGCACGTTATACCGGGCCATGTTTTTTGAAGAAGAAAAACCACCCCAGATCAACTCTCATTCGGGAGAAGAGAAGCGTACGGATCCTTAACGCACGATGATTGCTCGAGGTTATGCATTACACCTATTTGCCTTTTGGCAAATAGGTGTATTTTTTACATATTTTTTGATGTATAAATGTCAAGGTTTACGCAGATACTGAAACCATGGAATGTTTTTGCCGTTTGTATCTATTTTTGTTGAAAATAAGTAACGTTTGTCAGTCGGCAGGAAAAATTAAGTCGCGGAGAGAATGCTTAGAATAGCCGTAAAAAATAGGTAAAAAATCTACCTAAACGAATGGTAACGAGGTGAGATGGATGGCGCTTTCCATCATGAGCGAACGTCACGGGCGCATTATGGTGATGCGACTTACAGGTGAATTTGATCAACAAAGTGCGGCTTTGGTTCGTGATACGCTCGAACATGCTATTTTAGTAGAATTGATCGATCATCTTGTTTTGAATTTAAGCGGTCTTACGTTTATGGATTCAACCGGTATCGGTGTTTTAATCGGGCGCTACAAACAGATGACGCAACGTGGTGGTCGCATTGTTGTCTGTGGTTTGAGTCCAACGATTACAAGGCTTTTTGAACTGTCTGGCTTGTCAAAAATTATTACGATTGCCGCTTCTGAGGAAGATGCCTTGCAGGTGTTGGGGGTGGCTTAAGATGTTAGGGGAGAGACCGGGAACGATGGCGCTGAAATCTGGCTACAATGAAATGGAACTCAAATTTATTGCCAAAAGCGGGAACGAATCCCTTGCGCGCATGGCCATTGCAGCATTGCTGGCACCGTTAGATCCAACGGTGGAAGAACTGGATGAGATCAAAACAGCCGTCTCGGAGGCGGTCACCAATGCTATTATTCACGGTTATGATGAAGAAGAAGACGGGACTGTGACGGTACGCGCTGTGATCGAAGACGGAAAGCTTACGGTGACGGTCATCGATCAAGGGCGGGGGATTGCCCACCTCGATCTTGCTAGAGAGCCACTTTTTACGACGCGTCCCGATTTGGAACGATCTGGTATGGGTTTTACCATTATGGAAAACTTTATGGATGAAGTTCATGTAGAAAGTTCTCCGCAAAAAGGTACGACCATTATGATGTCCCGTCGCCTTGGATCTGTGCATGACCGGTCGCAGCTCAGTTAGGGGTGGGGATATGGATTTGACCGATGAGAAGACGCGCGAGCTGATAGATCAAGCACAAAAGGGTAATACTTCTGCCCGCGACGCGCTCGTCCAAGCCAATTTAAAACTGGTCTGGTCAATTGTTCAGCGTTTTTTAAACCGCGGTTATGAAGCGGATGATTTATTTCAAATCGGATCGATTGGTTTGATGAAAGCCATTGATAAATTTGATTTAGGCTATGATGTCAAATTTTCAACATATGCGGTCCCCATGATTATTGGGGAGATTCAGCGTTTCTTGCGTGATGATGGAACCATCAAGATCAGCCGCTCTTTGAAAGAAACGGGTCATAAATTGCGCCGCGAACGCGAACACTTGGCCAAACAATTGGGACGAGAACCGACCTTGCACGAATTGGCTCAAGCCATGCATATCAGCGTGGATGAGCTGATGATGGCCCAAGAGGCTGTGCGACCTGTACAATCGATTCATGAGACGGTATATGAAAATGATGGCGATCCGATCACCCTCCTCGATCAAATTGCTGATGAAAACGATGAGACTTGGTTGGATCATGTGAATTTGCGGGATGTCATTGAGCGTCTGAATGAACGGGAACGGCTCATTGTTTATTTACGATATTACAAAGACCAGACACAATCTGAGGTCGCAGAACGTCTAGGCATTTCACAAGTTCAAGTTTCACGACTTGAGAAAAAAATATTATCAACATTAAAAAAAGCGATGAGTCCTTGATGAAACATCGCTTGTTTTCTTTTGCGCTCTGGAATCGTCGATGAACAGATCCAGAGCGTTTTTGTTTGGAATTCTTTTTTTACATCCATACTATGAAGGATCAACTTTTCTTCACTGTTACCGGTGTAGATAAAAGGGGCGATGGTTTTGGCGCAAAATGATTCCTTGCATGTTCCTGTATCACCAGATCTCGATGAGAACATCCGCATTATTAAAGATCGCCTTGGGATCGGTACGTCTTTTGATCTCGGTGTTCGCGAGCTTCAGCTCGGTGAAAAACGCATGGCTGTTTTTTATTTAAATGGACTAACCGATAATGGTATGTTTGTGCTCATTTTAAATGAGATGATGAATCAAGCGGGTGAAGCGCTGGGGAGAGACCCATTTCAGGCGCTGATGGCTAAATACGCCACGCATGTCCAAGTCGAGACACGGCGTACCCTTGATGAGGCCATTGACCTTATTTTAACAGGATTGTTTGTGATCATCGTCGATGGACATGGTGAAGCGCTGATTTTAGATGGGCGCATGTACCCAAATCGTTCGCCCGAAGAACCTGATACAGAACGAGTCGTGCGCGGTGCGCGGGACGGTTTTACAGAATCTATTATTATCAATACCGCCTTGACTCGAAGGCGGTTACGCGATGAAAGACTGCGCCTGGAGATCACGCATATCGGTGAGCGCAGCAAGACGGATGTCGCGCTCGTCTATTTACGAGATGTTGCAGATCCGGGACTCGTTCAGCTCATTCGTGACCGTTTAGAAAAAATTGAAGTGGATGGACTGCCGATGGCCGAAAAATCGCTGCAGGAATTTCTTATCGGCCAGACATGGAATCCTTATCCGCTCGTCCGTTACACAGAACGACCGGACGTCGCGGTGCAACACCTTTTAGAGGGTCATGTCCTTCTCTATGTCGATACATCGCCCAGTATTATGATCATGCCGACAACTTTTTTTCATCACGTTCAACACGCCGAAGAATATCGTCAAACGCCGGTCACCGGTGCCTATTTAAGATGGGTACGTTTTATTGGTATTGTTGCTTCGATTTTTCTATTGCCATTATGGTTTTTATATGCCGTGGAACCGGGCATGCTTCCAGATTGGCTCAGTTTTATCGGACCCAAAAATACGGGCAAAGTCCCTTTGATCATCCAGATTTTAACCGCTGAAATCGGTCTCGATTTAATGCGGATGGCCGCCGTCCATACACCGACACCGCTCGCCACGGCGATGGGGATCATTGCCGCTGTTTTAGTCGGTGATGTGGCGATTAAAGTGGGCTTAATTGGTCCAGAAGTGATTCTTTATATCGCTTTTGCCGCGATCGGGCTTTTTGCTACACCGAGTTATGAGCTTTCTTTGGCCAACCGCTTGGCGCGCCTTCTTCTGATACTGGCAGTCTTTTTTTTCAAAGCGGAAGGGTTTATCGTCGGGACCACCGTCATCCTCATTGTCTTGGTGCTAACCCGCTCACTCAATACACCATACATGTGGCCGCTTATGCCCTATAATGGACCTGCCTTGTTGCATGTGCTCTTCCGGATGTCGGTGCCTTACACAAAGCGACGTCCAAGCATCGTACATCCGCAAAATACCATAAAAAATTAAATGCTGAAGATTCTTTGTAAAAAAGTGAGACATCACGCGATAAATGTGGTATGATCGGAAAAAAAGAATCGGACAGGCAACGTGGCTGATATCACGGTCGTGTCCAACGGATAATGATGGGGTGGAGAGACGATGCAAAAGACACATTTTGCAGGTGTTCCTTTAGAAGCTTTGGCTGATACTTACGGTACGCCGCTGATGCTCTATGATGAAGAGATGATACGACAGCGGATACAGACCATTCATGATGTGCTCCGCTCGACCGGTGTACCATATCATCTGTCTTATGCGTGCAAAGCATTTTGTACGCGTGCCATGGTCGAATTGGCTGCGGAAGCGCATATCGGACTGGATGTTGTCTCTGGTGGCGAGCTGTATACAGCCATGCTTGCCAACTTTCCAGGAGAGGCTATCCATTTTAATGGCAACAATAAAAGTTTAAGTGAGCTTGTGCTGGCCGTCGAATATGGGGTTGGTCACATCATTATTGATCAATTTCTAGAAATTCATCATCTTGTGCAAGTGCTCCAACAGTTTCCTGGACGACGGCAAAAAGTTCTTTTGCGTATCACACCGGGTGTCCATGCTGACACGCATCATTATATACAGACCGGGCAAGAAGATTCTAAGTTCGGATTCGATCTAGAAAGCGGTCAGGTGCACCGAGCGATCGAAGCAGTGTTATCCTTTCCACAGCTGGAACTCGTCGGTCTGCATATGCATATCGGTTCACAAATTACAAGTGCCGATGGATATCTGGCAGCCGTTAAACGGCTTTTAGAACGTATGCCTACATTACCGTCGTTTTCTTTTAATATCTTGAACTTAGGCGGGGGAATGGGTATTGCCCATACACCCGATGAAGCAGAACCGGATTTAGGACTACTTTTTCGGACAATTGTCGAGGGGGTCGTCCATTTATTCGACACCTTCGGTCGAGACGTGCCTGAGCTCTGGTTTGAACCGGGTCGTTCAATCGTCGGACCAGCCGGTGCGACCCTGTATACGGTGGGGGCCGTCAAAGATGTTCCTGGCATCCGTACCTTTGCCGCTGTTGATGGCGGAATGTCCGATAATATTCGTCCGGCGCTTTACGGTGCACGTTACACAGCCTTTTTTGTTGGGCAGACGCATCGACCATCCAAACATTATACCATCGTCGGCAAATTGTGTGAAAGCGGAGACGTGCTTATTGCGGACGTTGAACTTCCCGAGCTTCAAGATGGCGATCGTCTGCTTATCCCGGCGACCGGTGCGTATACGTATGCGATGGCTTCTCATTATAACCGTATACCGCGACCTGCTGTTGTATTTATTCGTGACGGAGAAGCGCGGTTGGTGGTGAGAAGAGAGACATATGAAGATGTTGCGCGCCTGGATCTTCCCTTGCACCGTCCGTTACATTCAAAACTGTAATCATATCGTGGCCTTTTCATTCATTTTTACGTAAGCACACATGTCACACGCGCCTGTGGCATATGTTTAGAATAGACGTGTGCGCGTGAAAACAGTGATGACCCTACGTATTGACGGAGAGGGAGGCGCTTTTTTCGTCTTCGAAAAAAGCGGGCGAGGAGGCGCGAAACAGATGGTTCCACGCATCGGCATTGTCGCTTCGTTAGATGAGAAAGGTGAGGCCTATCGTCTAGAAAAAACATATGTACAGGCAGCTTCTGCGGCGGGAGCGGACATCTGGATCCTTCCCTATGCAGAAGCGCAGGCGATGGAAGAAGAAGCTTTGCTCAAAAGGCGGCTTGACACCATCTCGGGTCTGATGCTTGTTGGTGGCGGCGATATTGATCCTCGATATTTTGGAGAAGAACCGAAGATCGGTTTGGGCAATGTTGCCCCGGAGCGCGATGTTTTTGAAATTCGACTGATCCAAGCCGCTTGGAAACAAGGTGTGCCACTTTTGGGGATATGTCGAGGCATGCAGGTGATGAATGTGGCCCTTGGTGGGACGCTGTACCAAGATATTCATGCCAACGTTGAATTTTATATTCAGCATAGCCAAAAAGCGCCCAAAGGACACCCCATGCACCGTTTGACACTCGCTCCGGATTCGTATCTACAAAGCGTTTTGGGGCAAACACATATCAGGGTCAATAGCTTTCATCACCAAGCTGTTCAACGTCTCGCCCCATCGTTTAAGGCGATCGCCTGGAGTTCGGACGGGTTGATCGAAGCCATCGAGTCTTTGCGCACGGTGAACGGGCAAATGATCTGGTCGCTCGGCGTACAGTGGCATCCAGAAGCGTTATGGGCAGGCGGTGATCCGTTCAGTGATCGCCTTTTCCAAGCATGGATCAACACCTTGCCCAAACGCGTTTAATCCGATCGTCAGTATGCACTCGATCCGTCTATGCGTTTGCGTGGATTTTACGTTTTATACAGAGGGGGTCTGGTTTACCGATAACTTGGCAAACATCTCAGCGATGCGGACGATGACCATGGTCGCAAGTAACATGCTCTCTAAAGAAATAAATTCATAGCGACCATGAAAATTTTCCCCACCAGCAAATATATTGGGCGTCGGTAGACCCATGTAGGACAGTTGGGACCCGTCTGTTCCACCGCGGATTGGTTGAATACGCGGGGTTATGCCGAGACTTTCGTAAACCCGTTCAGCGATCGTCACAATCTGACGATGGGGTTCAATTTTTTCCTTCATGTTGTAATATTGATCCCGTATCTCTACATCGATGCGGGCGCGAGGTTCCTGCTGGCGAAGATTCTGGGCAATCGCTTCCAGCGTTTTTTTCCGATTTTCAAACTGCTCGCGGTCAAAATCGCGAATGATATAGTGAAGCGTTGCTTTTTCGACATCGCCTTCAAGATGGAGCAGATGATAAAACCCTTCATAACCTTCTGTATGTTCGGGTCTTTCCCCCTCTGGCAAGGCAGCATGATAGGCAAGCGCTAATTGGGTGGCATGCACCATTTTACCTTTTGCTGTGCCGGGATGAATATTTTTACCATAAATGGTAATGGTGGCTTGAGCAGCATTAAAACTCTCATATTGTAACTCGCCAATCGGCCCGCCATCGACGGTATAGGCATAGGTTGCTTGAAAAGCATTGACATCAAAATGATGGGGTCCGCGTCCGATTTCTTCATCTGGTGTAAACGCCAAGCGCAACGTGCCATGCACGATGTGCGGATGATGGATGAGATATTCAAAGGCTGTGACAATCTCAGCGATACCTGCCTTATCATCGGCACCGAGAAGCGTTGATCCATCTGTTGTGATCAACGTATGACCCTTATATTGAAGCAAGGCGGGAAAATCGTTTGGTGATAAGATCACCGGCTCACATCGCGGCTCTTTTGCCTCATCTGATGCCTGAGCATGGCCATTTAAGACGATGTCGTCACCTTGATAGTGTTCTACGATTTGCGGGCGGACATCATCTGCCGTCATTTCCGTTGCTGTATCGAGATGGGCCAAAAAACCAATGATTGGTACATCTGCGGGTGCTTGGGGATGGGCGGGAAGTGTGGCCATGAGGTAACCGTTTTCATCGACCTCAACCGATTGTAAACCCAGTTCGATTAACTCCGCTTTTAATACCTCGGCCAAGTGACGTTGTCCGGGTGAAGAAGGAACGGTTGGAGAATCTGCATTGGCCCGTGTATTGATTTGGGCATAGCGGATCATGCGTTCTTTTAGTTTTTCACGGTAGTATTCAAGTTCTCGACCATAAGCACGGTCTAAATGTGATGCAATTGTTTCATAGGATGGAATCAAAGCGATCTCCTTTCTATATGCTCAACTTTAAATCATCTAGACATGTTGGATTTGAGTGTGTACGCTGAAATCTCGATGATCCCGACATCATGTATTCGAATGATCTTTTTTAAAAAGTTTGAGGTAAGCGCCATACCCTTCTTTTTCCAAATCTTCAAGAGGAATGAACCGTAAAGCAGCGGAGTTAATGCAATAACGAAGACCGCCTTTTTCTTTCGGCCCATCTTCAAAAACATGCCCTAGATGCGCGTCAGAAGAAATGCTCTTCACTTCAGTTCGGATCATTCCGTGGCTGAGATCGAGTTCTTCACGAAGTTCATCGGCATGAAGAGGCTTGGTAAAACTCGGCCATCCACAGCCAGCATCATACTGATCGAGGGTCGAAAAAAGCGGAGTTCCGGAGATGATATCGACATAAATACCATGCCGTTTGTTATTCCAATATGCATTTTGAAAGGGCGGTTCAGTCGCTTTTTGCATGGTTACGGCATACGATAAAGGGGATAACGTTTCTTTAAGTTTCTCGCGATCGATTTCCTTTTTCCAGATCGATTCTAAATAGCGATCGCGCCCGGAACCTTGTCGGTACAACGTATAATGAAACGGCTGTTTTTTATAATAAAACTGATGTTCTTCTTCCGCTGGATAAAAAGTCGTCGCCGGAAGCAGCGGGGTGACAATCGGCCGTGAGTAACGTCCACTGGCTTTAAGCTGAGCCATGTACGCTTCGGCTGCTTTTTTTTGCTCTAAATCGTGATAAAATATGGCTGTACGATATTGTGGACCACGATCGACAAATTGACCGTCGGGATCCGTTGGATCAATATTTCTAAAAAAGCGTTCGAGTAGTAAGGTATAATCGAGGTGTTTCGGATCATAGGTGATCTGTACGGCTTCGTAGTGCCCTGTCTTTCCGGATGAGACAGCTTCATACGTCGGGTTCGGAACATGACCGCCGGTGTATCCGGAGATCACTTTTTCTACGCCTGGAAGTGATTCAAATGGTTCTACCATACACCAAAAACAACCTCCGGCAAACGTGGCTCGGTGTGTATGCATGACATTCACCTCTTTCTGTGAGATCTCTAAAGCACATCAAACCAGCGTTCTTTTATTGTACCATGAGTGTAGCAGGATCAAAAGTTAAAATCTAGAAGACCTTACAAAGGGGTGCGTTGCTTGACATATATCGTTCACCTAGATGCGTTTGAAGGTCCACTTGATTTGTTGCTTCACCTCGTTCAAAAAGCAAAAATGGATATATATGATATCGAAATCAGCCGTCTGACCGATGACTATTTAGCTTATTTAGAAGAATTATCAACCATGCCCCTCGAGACGACCAGCGCTTTTTTGCACATGGCCGCGACGCTTCTCAACATGAAATCACGTTCGCTTCTTCCACAGCGTGAAACCATGATCCATGAGATATGGGATGCATGGGCAGATGATCTTGATCCTCGAGATACACTCATTGCTCGACTTGTTGAATATCGACGTTTTAAAGAGGCTGCACATTGGTTTAAAGAACGACTTGTTTTATCTGAAGAACGTTTGACGCGTCCCCCGCAGGACCTTGCTTTGTATCGTAACAAGCCGGAAGAAGAACAGCTGGATGTATCCATTCTGGCTTTATACATTGCTTATCAAAGCGTCATGCAAAAAAAACGAGAACCGGAACGACGGACGTATATTGAAAGTGATGGACGTTCACTGGAGTACGTAAAAGATGAACTGATAAGCCGCCTCAAAACAATGCGCATTGTTCCTTTTCACGCATTGATCGGTGAAGGGGCCAATGCATATACGGTTGTTCTCACTTTTTTATCGCTTTTAATATTGATTCGAGAACAAAAGGTGAGCGCGACTCAACGTTCACCGGAGGATCCGATCATGGTTTGGTGGCGAGGAGAGGAGAAGACGGATGGGTAAATCGCTTCATGAGCCATATATATCGCGTATGGAAGCACTGATCTTTGCCAGTGGGGATGAAGGCATCACCATCCAACACATGGCGCAAGTACTACATATATCTGAAGAAGAGACGCGCTCTGTCGTGCTTGCACTAAAAGATCAATATGATCAAGAAAAAAGAGGGATCGAGATCATCGAGCAAGGTGGCCATTTTATGATGACAACACGCCCTGACTATTTGCCAGATCTTCTTGCCCTTATACAAAAACCGCGGGCAGCGGTCTTGTCTCAGGCAGCTTTAGAAACGCTGGCCATCATCGCCTATCGTCAACCGATTACCCGTCTTGAGATTGAAGATATTCGCGGTGTCACGAGCGATCGCGCCATTGCCACCCTTCTCGCGCGTGGGCTCATTCAAGAAGTGGGCAGACGTGATGTCATCGGTCGACCGATTGTCTTTGGCACGACGGATCGCTTTTTAAAAGTCTTTGGTCTGAGTTCATTGGCCGATTTACCGCCACTGCCGGATGATACCGATGATAAAACAACGATCGAACGCCCTCTTTTTGATGCAACACCATCCTCTTCTGATCCAACATAATCTGGAAATATGTTCAGCTCTTTCTTCCATCCTTTCATAATTCGCTCGTCCGCGCATAGAGTAAAGTAAAGCTTGTTTCACGAGCGTTCAAGTGAACAAAAGGGGGAAAGAGCACAAGACGATGAAGAAAAAAAGCGGCGCCTTGCGCCTATCTTTGTTCATCATTGTGTTTGTTATGGGTTATTCGTATGTTTTCAGTCAAGCTTCGCCACATTCAGAAGACACGCATCGTGTGATGACCGATGCGCTCAACATTTCAAACGCGGTTATCAATGCATCTGAGACCTCTTTAGCTAAACCGCTAGATCAGTCCATGGCAGCTCCGAAACTATCCGCCCGCTCTGCAGCGCTTATCGATGTGGAAAGTGGACGCATCTTATATGGTCAAGACATGGACCGAGAGCTTCCGATCGCATCGCTTACCAAAATCATGACAGCGATTGTCGCCATCGAAGAAGGTGATATAAACGATCTCGTCACTGTCTCTCCACGCGCCGTTGGTGTCGAAGGTTCATCGATCTACCTTCAACAAGGTGAAACACTACGGCTCAACGATCTTTTATATGGG
>JAVERJ010000265.1:0-3183 GCA_034007185.1 Candidatus Carbonibacillus sp.
TGAGCAAAATGTATAGACAAACCTAGATTTCCCATAGAAAAATGTACATATAGCACTTGACAGAGACGCTTCTTTCGCTAGAATGAGTATATATGCACAGAGATGAAAAATAAATCATTCCGCACCATTTCTATGATTTTTGGTTGAAAAAGAGGAGGAGAACGTATGTACCAATCATCGGGGTCATTTCCATACCATTCATACCAACGCACCATATCTTGGGTGCTTGTTAGCTTTTTATTGCTTTTTGTTCTTTCGGCTTGTGGGACAAACACGTCTCAACCGTCCAATGGTTCATCTGAGACGACAACTGACAGCAATTCTGCATCGTCCACGACAAATGAGACGACAAAAGAAAAGATCATTGTAGGATCTGATGCAGCGTATGCGCCTTTTGAGTATATTGATACAAAAGGCGACATCGCAGGCTGGGATATCGAGCTTATCAAGAAAATGGCTGAACTCGGCGGTTTTGAAGTGGTGATTCGTAATCTTCCATGGGACACATTGTTTCAAGAAGTTAAAAACGGTGGCGTTGATGCGGCCATTTCGGCCATAACGATTACAGATGAGCGTAAGGCGACGTATGATTTTACAGAGCCTTATTTCGTAGCTAATCAACTCGTCCTCGTTAAAGAAGATTCTCCCATTCAGACCTTTCAAGATCTTAAAAATGCTAAGTTTGTTGGGGTACAAAATGCAACCACCGGTCATTATGTGGTGCAAGAACTTTTAGGGAAAACAAGCCCGAAGATTAAATCGTACGAATCGACACCGCTTGCCATTCAAGATATGTTAAATGGTGGATCCGATGCCGTTGTCGCTGATAACGCTGTTGTTTTAGAATATGTCAAAAACAATCCCAATGTAAAATTCCGAACCATCGATGATCCTTCTTTTGAAAAAGAATATTACGGATTGATGGTTAAAAAAGGGAATCAAAAAGTGTTAGACATTCTCAATAACGCCCTTCAAAAAGCAAAAGCTGAAGGCGTCGTCAAACAAATCTATGGGGCAGATGTACAATAAATCATGAACGTACGGATCGGCCTGATCGGCAGGCTAAAAAAGGCCGCCGCTCAGGCTTATGTTATTTCTCTACCTTTCTTGGGTCATCGTGGCGTCTAAGGTCGTCTAAGATTCGGTGGCAGGTGTCCACACTAGAGAGGCGTGTACGTGGTGAATGTCTTAAAGTCATACGAGCGTCTCAGGTTCGATGGCCGGAGGACGAAGGATCGGTTATGATATAGGCTAAGGTGTGACACTTTTTAAGGAGGCTATGTGTACTGTGTCGTTTTTAGACCTCATTCAACAAGGGCTTTTGCAATTGGATTTAAGGGTAGACATTATTTGGGATTATCGAGATTTGTTCATTCGCGGGATTTATTATACGATTATTTTATCGATGTCTGGTGTGGGGATCGGCCTTGTGCTCGGTCTGTTTGCTGGTATGGCGAAGTTGGCCAAAACAATTTGGATTCGATGGCCGGCGATCGCATATATCGAATTTTTTCGTGGAACACCGCTGTTTGTCCAGATTATGCTGCTCCATTTTGCAGTATTGCCGACTTTGTTTGGGCGTTCACCATCGCCAGTGATCTCCGGAATCATCGCACTTGCTTTAAACAGTGGTGCCTATATATCCGAAATTTTTCGTGCTGGCATTCAGTCGATCGCTCGGGGACAGATGGAAGCGGCGCGTTCGTTGGGATTGAGTCATAGTATGGCCATGCGCTATATTATTTTGCCACAAGCATTTCGTCGCATGATTCCACCTTTGGGCAATGAGCTTATCGTCGTCTTAAAAGATTCTTCGCTTTTATCTGCGATCGCTGCACCGGAGCTCGCCAATGCAGCGCGTATTACCATGGGGGCGACTTCCAGACCGTGGGAACCATATATGACGATCGCTATCATTTATCTGCTCATCACACTCATTCTGGCAACGCTTGTCAGTCGGTTAGAAAGGAAGTTGGACTATGGTCGACACAGCCGCAGCTAATCAGACATCAACTGAAGATAAGGGCCAATCGACGGCATCTCATCGAAAACCGCTTATTTCTGTTCGCGGTGTGCATAAGTTTTTCGGGAAACACGAAGTTTTAAAAGGTATCGATCTTGAAGTATATGCACAAGAAGTTTTGGTGATCATCGGTCCATCTGGATCAGGAAAAAGTACACTTTTACGCTGTTTGAATCTTTTGGAAACGTACCAAAAAGGTGAGATTATTGTCGATGGTAAAAATTTGTCCGATCCTAAATTAAATGTTGATGCAATACGGCGTGAACTGGGCATGGTCTTCCAACAATTTAATCTTTTTCCGCACATGACTGTCTTAGACAATCTCATTTTGGCCCCAACGAAGGTACGAAAACAAAGCCGTGAAGAGGCGGTTCAAAAGGCGCGCGAGCTTCTGAAAAAGGTGGGTCTTGCCGATAAGGAAAATGCTTATCCCGAGGCGCTATCTGGTGGACAACAGCAAAGGGTAGCCATCGCGCGCGCGCTGGCTATGCGACCCAAAGCGATGCTTTTTGATGAACCGACAAGTGCCCTAGACCCGGAGATGGTAAAAGAAGTTTTGGATGTTATGAAAGATCTGGCTCGCGAAGGTATGACCATGGTTGTTGTGACCCACGAGATGGGATTCGCTCGAGAAGTTGGTGACCGGGTCATTTTTATGGATCAAGGGGAGATCGTTGAACAAGGAACACCGCAAGATGTATTCGGTCATCCGAACAATGAACGAACGAAGGCGTTTTTGAGTAAGGTGTTGTGAGGGTGCGCTTATTTGGGTATAGATACAATGATTTGTCGATGATGAAGCTTTTCGGTGGTTTTCCTGAAGCGGTATGGCGCGCTTATCAAGAACGGTATCCGCTGGAAGCAGAAGACATGAATCGTCAAGATATATATCAGTTGTATTATTTACTCGTTCATCTTTATATATTTGGAGAATCATATGGTCCATCCATCGATCGTATACTTAAGCATTATGTTTAAGGTGGGAGGCACCGGTTCCGGTTTAAAAAGAAGGATCTAACAGTTCGACGCGCATCCATCCCCGAAGCGCATTGATGGCCCAGATTTGTTGTGCTGTTTGAAGCTCGTCGAAGTGGATGGGGTGCGCTTCGATGATACCTTTTGCTAAAAGCTCGGAACGATAGACGCCGGGGAGGAGTCCG
>JAVERJ010000266.1:0-3170 GCA_034007185.1 Candidatus Carbonibacillus sp.
CACTGGGGTTGGATGTATTCGTACAGCTTGTAATGGCTGCAATGACAACAGAACCATGTTTAAGTGTCGTTTGTTCTCCATTCGGATGTTCCACGGGAACTGCCTTCTCTTCCCATGTTGAATCCAGCCCATAACCACCAGCAGAGACAGGTTTCGGGAATAACGTATGAATGGTGTCTTTCAGTCCATCCAAGTTAATTTTATCTTGCGGCCGTTTGGGTCCTGCTAGAGTCGGGACAATCGTCGATAGATCAAGCGTAAGGACTTCGCTATACTCTGGATCGTCCGCCGCTCCAGTGTAGAACATTTCTTGCGCTTTATAATACGCTTCAACCGTTTTCACGAGTGTCTCATCGCGCCCAGTTAACGTTAAATAACGCAGGGACTCTTCATCGACCGGGAAGTAACCCATGGTTGCACCATACTCTGGTGCCATGTTGGCAATCGTCGCTCGATCGGCAAGCGAGAGCGTCTTCACACCCGGCCCAAAAAATTCGACAAACTTACCGACCACACCATGTTTACGTAAGATATGGGTAATCGTTAAAACAAGGTCCGTTGCCGTAGCACCTTCTGGCAGTGAACCGACGAGTTTAAAACCAACGACTTCTGGCATAATGAAATAAAGAGGTTGTCCGAGCATGCCTGCTTCTGCTTCTATGCCTCCCACACCCCAGCCGACGACACCCAAACCGTTGATCATCGTCGTGTGTGAGTCTGTACCGACCAGTGAATCAGGGAAAAGAAGCGTTCCTTCAGGCCCTTCTTTTTCCCGCACGAGACTTGCCAAATATTCAAGGTTGACTTGATGGACAATACCAGTTGCCGGCGGCACAACACGAAAATTACGAAACGCCTTTTGGGCCCAACGCAAAAAACGATACCGCTCCATATTGCGTTCAAATTCTAGGTTCATATTCCATTCTAAGGCTTCTTTTTCACCATAATAATCAACCATGACCGAATGATCGATCACCAGGTCGACGGGCACGAGTGGATTGATCTCATCGGCTGACCCACCCATGGCCACAACAGCCTCACGCATAGCCGCAAGATCAACCACGGCTGGTACACCCGTAAAATCTTGCAAGACGATACGTGCTGGTAGAAAAGGAATTTCTTTTATCTTTTTTTCAGCATTCCAATTGGCGAGCATTCTCACATGCTCTTCTGTGATGGCGCGACCATCGAGCTGGCGGATGGCGGCTTCAAGCAACACACGAATCGAAAAAGGTAAACGTTCCGGCGCATACCCTTCTTGCCTTAGACGCGGTAATGATACATAGCGATACGATTTGCCAGCAACGTTTAATGTGTCATAAAGGGCTGTGACGTTCAAATGAATGCCTCCTTTGCACGATCTTTGATCCACATTTCATCACTGCGCGAGAAACATGTGCCAAACACATTGGATTGATTAATGTTTCATCAGGCGGTACCATGTTTCTTCAGTCAATACTATTATAGCGCATTTCAAACCGTTCGTCATCTATATCTTTTAAACACGCTGTCTCAAAGGATGCTCAACCGATCATCCCTCGACTTCAACGTCTACTTCCCATTAAAACCAAAGTGCACCATAGACAAAAAAGCAGCCGCCCAAGCAGCTGCTTTTGGTGTGACTTCGTGCTTAGGTACCACCTTGCGGTCCTTTGGCCATCTGAGCTTCGGCCATACGGATCATTTTCCGAACCATGTTACCCCCGATTTTTCCGACTTCACGCGTCGTCATGTTCGCATAACCACGCTGTTCAATGTCGTCATCCAAGCCCAATTCACGAGCTGTCTCCATTTTAAGACGATCCAGTGCGCCTTGAGCTTTGGGGTTTAAGACACGGCGGTGGGCCATAGAAGTCACCTCCACCTCTAGTATGCCGCACGATCTAACATTTAAACAAAAACTTTAAACGTTCACCACCGCAACCGAGCCCACCATATGGCCCGCCCGCAACATATCAAGATACAGAGGAAGATCTAAAAAGGCTCTATATGGGCACATGAAGGGACGCTTGCGCATAAAGATAGCCTGGCCATGAAAGTACCGTGGATTGTAAAACCGCTTTTAAGGCAGACGTAATTCTGGGATAAGATCTTGAGGGGAGGTGCCTTTTAAAAACTGGATGATGTTGTGTACGGCGCGCGCACCCATGGCCATGCGCGTTTGGATTGTCGCGCTTCCGATATGAGGAGTTAAGACGACTTGCTCCAGTTGAAGAAGCGGATGATCAAGCGGTAGCGGTTCTTGTTCGAAGACGTCGAGACCTGCCGCGTAAAGATGACCAGACGTTAAAACATCATACAGTGCTTTTTCATCAACGAGACCACCGCGCGATGCTACGACGAGGATACTATCTTTTTTCATCGACTGGAGAACGTTCCGATCCACGGCGTGGTGGAGCGACGCATCGTAAGGGACGAGGACAAGGACCACATCAGACGTCGAAAAAAGTGTCTTAAAATCAACGTAAGTGGCACCATAGCGCGCTTCTTCTTGTGGGTCCAGTCGGCGGCGATTGTGATACAAAATGTTCATCGCAAAGCCCCGCGCTCTTGAGGCTACAGCCTTCCCGATGCGCCCCATACCCCAGATGCCCAAGGTCGACCCATACACATCGCGGCCAACGTAATCAAACGGTGACCACGGCCCCCAACGCCCTTCATAAAGCGCTTTCGACGCTGCTGGAAGACGTCGCGCTGCTGCGAGGATCAAAGCAAAAGCGAGATCGGCTGTCGTCTCGGTCAAAACATCAGGCGTATGCGTGATGAGCACGCCTTTCGTCTTCGCTAAAGCAACATCAATATTATTATAACCGACGGCCATATTGGCGATGAGACGCAAGCGCTCCCCTGAACTTAAAACCGCTTCATCGATACGATCGGTGATGAGCGTTAACATCGCATCGGCTTCTTTGGCCGCCTCTACGAGCACATCAGAGGGGACAGGCGTTCTTTCTTCTGGCCACATCTTGACTTCCGCCCACTCGCGAAGCGGTTCTATGAGCCCTTCCGGTAACCGCCGCGTGATAAAAACACATTTTGCCACGATGATCCGACCTCCTTGCAAGATGTTGTTAGATCATCTCTCCGACGTCTCTCAGTCCGCTTTGCATCTCATACATGGCTCGGTAAAGTCCACCTTGCGCCAAAAGTTCAGCATGTCGTCCCTGTTC
>JAVERJ010000268.1:0-3160 GCA_034007185.1 Candidatus Carbonibacillus sp.
TGCTCTTTGTCGCATTTTGGATGCTGAGGAAACCGAGCTCGGCATTATCTTTTGCCGTACCAAAAAAGGGGTCGATGAACTGGCAGAAGCGCTGCAAACGCGTGGTTATTTGGTCGATGCCATCCACGGCGATCTTTCTCAAGCACAACGCGATAAGGTGATGAGTGATTTTCGTTCGGGGCGGATCGAATACTTGATTGCAACCGATGTGGCCGCACGTGGTATTGATGTCAGCGGTGTCTCCCATGTCATCAATTATGATATTCCGCAAGATCCGGAAAGCTATGTCCACCGTATTGGGCGCACAGGCCGAGCTGGAAAACGGGGGCGGGCCATTACACTGGTGACACCCCGTGAGATGAAACAACTTCGTGTCATTCAACAGGTGACCAAATCGCATATCGAGCCGCGGGAGCTTCCGACGATCGAAGAAGCAAACGAACGTCGTATTGCTCAATTTATGGCAGAAGTTCGCACCGCGATTGAAAACGGCGAGAGCCATCCTTTGATTCAAGAAGCGCTAGAAAAATTGCGTCAAGACTTTGGGGAAGCGGAGATACTTCAAGCGCTCGCCTATGTGGCTTTAAAAGATGCTGTGATGGAAGAACAAGATGAAGCCTACAGTTTCGGCGAAACTGGTGCGGAAGATGGCATGGTGCGCTTTTTCATCAATGTTGGTAAAAATATCGGCATTACACCGAACCGTTTGGCGGACGAACTCGCCCAGCTTATAGGCATTTCTGCGCGCGAAATCGGACGCATCGATATATTTGATCGTTTTACATTTGTAGAAGTTCCAGAAAACAGCGCGCCCTTTTTATATGAAGCGCTGAGACAAGGAAAGTTGTTTGGAACGCGTATTTATATCGAACCGGCCAAACCGCGGAGTCGCCGTTAAAGATGTACGTTTGATGTCGGTGGGTTGACTTTTACCTTTTTGGCTGGTCCATGTTCATGAATGATGTGATGAATGATGTGAATGATGCGTTGAACAGGCTTAACTGCTCGTCTGTTGGTGGCGATACCTTTTTGAGCTCAATAAACGTGGACGAGCGGTTTTGAGCTTGTCAGTTTAAGCTTGTCAGTAGGTGTGAAAATGGATAAGATGAGAGAAGAAAGACGTTCGTTTAGTGTGTCCATCAAGTGTGAAGGCGATTTCGAGAGGGTTAAAAAGATAGAGGGGAGATGGCTCAATGTCAGAGCGCAAACAGGCGCTGGATAAGGCGTTAGCGCAGATTGAGCGGCAGTTCGGAAAAGGCTCAATCATGCGCCTGGGGGAAGATCGCGCCAGTGTGCAGGTGAAGACGGTACCGAGTGGTTCTATCGCGCTTGATATTGCCCTTGGCGTCGGGGGTTATCCACGGGGGCGGATCATCGAGATTTTTGGTCCGGAGTCGTCAGGGAAGACGACGGTCGCCTTGCATGCGATTGCCGAGGTACAAAAGCTGGGGGGGACGGCAGCGTTCATTGATGCAGAGCATGCCTTAGATCCCTTGTATGCGGAAAAATTAGGTGTGAATATTGAAGACTTGCTTGTCTCCCAACCGGATACTGGAGAGCAGGCGCTGGAGATCGCTGAAGCGTTGGTCCGGAGCGGTGCGGTTGATATGATTGTCATTGACTCTGTTGCTGCTTTGGTGCCCAAAGCTGAGATTGATGGGGAGATGGGAGATGCCCACGTCGGTCTGCAGGCGCGGCTGATGTCGCAGGCGCTTCGTAAACTTTCCGGTGTGATTAACAAATCACAGACGATCGCTATTTTTATTAACCAGCTCCGGGAAAAAGTCGGTGTCATGTTTGGCAATCCGGAAACGACACCTGGCGGTCGCGCACTTAAATTTTACAGCAGTATTCGTCTAGACGTGCGACGAGCCGAGACGCTTAAGCAAGGGACGGAGATGATCGGTTCGCGGACGAAGATCAAAGTGGTTAAAAACAAGGTTGCGCCACCGTTTCGCCAAGCAGAAGTCGATATTGTCTTTGGGGAAGGCATTTCGCGAGAAGGGAGCATTCTCGATCTCGCCAGTGAAATCGGTATTGTAGTCAAAAGCGGTGCTTGGTATTCTTACGGTGATACGCGTCTCGGTCAAGGCCGTGAAAATGCAAAACAATATTTAAAAGACAATCCAGATTTGGCACGAGAAATTGAAGATAAAATACGCGAGCATTTTCAACTGATTGGTGCGCCACCTGCAAGCATTGATGATACGCTGGATGAAGCACCCCTTGATGATTTTGCTTGAGGCACCTACGATTCAAAGCGATTCAAAGCGCGGGTGAGGACAAAGCAAGAGAGGAGAGAAAACGAGGCGATGGAAAACCGCAAGGTTAAAAACCTCGTTGATGCCGGACAGACAGTACGGGTTGAGCTTACCGATGGTACGGCGCTTTCCTTGGATGTGGAGACGGTGGTACGTCTTC
Organism: Candidatus Carbonibacillus sp.; assembly: GCA_034007185.1. Taxonomy (GTDB): domain Bacteria; phylum Bacillota; class Bacilli; order Thermicanales; family DSM-22653; genus Carbonibacillus. The sequence goes on from JAVERJ010000268.1 coordinate 2,422, forward strand.
GCCTTCAAGTTGGTACACCCGTTGATGATGCTATGGAAGCAGAAATGATGGCAGAAGAGCGTATCGCCCGGGCCTATCGGCGCGCGCTCTTTTTTTTATCGTATCGCCCGCGTTCGACGTGGGAAGTAGAGATGGACCTCAAGCGACGTGGTTTAAGCGAAGAGGCTGAGGCTGTGATCACAAGGCTTACGCAAGAAGGCTATCTGAGTGATGCGGAATTTGCCCGCATGTGGGTGCGGGAACGATTGCGTCAAGGAAAGCGCTCCCGCCGCCATATTGCTTTTGAGCTTCATGAAAAACGTGTACCGACTGAATGGATTGAGAAAGCTTTGCAAGCTGTCGATGATGAGACAGAGCTGCACACAGCACTTCATCTGGGACGGCGTTACATAAAAGGAAAAGGGCGTGATGTGTATCGGACGCTCGGCTATCTGAAAGGCCGTGGCTTTTCCCACGATGTTGTGGAAACGGTAGGACGGATGTTGCGCATGGAACTTATGGAACGGTTCGATGATCAAGGTACAGATGATGATGGTCAAGAGAATGAATGAAATCAAAAAAGGCGCTGTACGATCATGATCAAGTGATGAGACGCCATTCGATGGACCTTGAGATGAACGATAACGATATAAGAAACACAAAGAAGAGGTGCGTCACGAGATGTTCGATCTACATGGTCAAAATGTGATCATCACGGGTGCTGCTCGGGGCATCGGTCGCGCCACAGCATTATTATTTG
>JAVERJ010000269.1:0-3132 GCA_034007185.1 Candidatus Carbonibacillus sp.
GCAGGCACCGGAGACAGTAGGGGGTCTTGGCTGGGTAACGCTCTGCCGTGTGACCCGTCATCCATTTACTGAGACGGAAGAACATCTGAGTCGAATCATGACGGCTTATGCGGAGCCAGCGATTCGTCGCGTTATCGCTTATGAGCAAGATGAACGTTCCAGCACGTTTGATGCACTAACAGGGATTCCCTTGTATCGGGCGGTGCAAGATGCACTGGAAGATATGCTCCATACGGCGTCTTTCAAACAAGAACCGCTCAGTGTGATCATGCTCGATCTCGATCATTTCAAAGTCATCAATGATTCGTTTGGGCATGAGGCAGGCAATGCGGTCTTAAAAGAGACGGTGCGTCGGATTCAAAGCCATATTCGACAAGACGATATGTTTTGTCGTTATGGTGGGGAAGAGTTTTTGTTGGTTTTGCCTCATACGACGTCGGCGGAAGCGTTACAGTTAGCAGAACGCATCCGTATGGTGTTGGAACGCGAAGCGTATCCGTATCACCCGAGTGCGTCCCGTACAACCTTAGAACAGGATACGACGATTTTCATCCGAGTAACAGCCAGTTTTGGGATTGCGACTTTTCCAGACGATGCAAGCGATCTCAATACGTTAATCCGTCAAGCAGATCGAGCGATGTACGTCGGCGCGAAGCGGCGCGGGCGTAATCGTGTCGCGCTGTCTGCCGATTGTAAGTCATCCACCGGTTATGAAACGCCATCGTAAGACAGTTTGATCAACAGGTAAAGTAGGTGAACGATATGGTGCATACACCACGTGTTGTGGTTGGTATGTCAGGGGGCGTCGATTCTTCCGTGGCGGCGCTCCTGCTCAAAGAGCAAGGATTCGAAGTGATCGGCATCTTTATGAAAAATTGGGACGATACGGATGAAACAGGTCATTGTACGGCAGAAGATGACTTTGCCGATGTGCGAAGGGTCGCCGAACATATAGGGATTCCGTACTATGCGATCAATTTTGAAGAAGCTTATCGAGAGCGCGTCTTTGAATATTTTCTTTCGGAGTATCGTCTGGGGCGCACGCCGAATCCGGACGTCATGTGCAACCGGGAGATCAAATTCGGTGAATTCCTCGATGCGGCCCTCAAGCTGGGCGCTGATTATGTGGCCATGGGACATTATGCTCGGCGCTATCCAGCAGTGCTAGCGCCACGATCAGGTCCGACGAGCGCGGACGCCTCAGTCCATGAATTTTTCGACCAGCAAGCGGCATCCGATGCGGCATCCGGGAAGGTCCTATTATTGCGTGGTGTTGATCCTAAGAAAGATCAGTCTTATTTTTTGCATCAACTCGATCAAAAGCAGTTAAGTCGGGCGCTTTTTCCGATCGGTGCCTTCACTAAAGACGAAGTGCGGCGCATCGCCCGCGACAAAGGGCTTGCGACAGCGCATAAAAAAGATTCAACGGGCATTTGTTTTATTGGTGAACGGGATTTCCGTGCGTTTTTAAAGTCCTATTTGCCTGCGCGTCCTGGCGCGATCGTCGATGTTGATAGTGGTCGGGTCATCGGCGAGCATGCCGGTCTGATGTATTACACGCACGGACAGCGGCAAGGATTAGGAATCGGCGGGGGCGTGGGCCATGGTGCCCCATGGTTTGTCGCTGAAAAAGATGTCGGGACGAATGTTTTGTATGTTGCCGAAGGTAAGGATCATCCAGCGTTATATGCTACGCGTCTGGTGGCGCGAAGTGTGCATTGGATCAGCGGTACGGCGCCGAAAGAGGGCATGCATCTTTTTGCGAAGTTTCGTTATCGTCAAAGTGATCAAGGGGTCCGCATTCGCTACCATCAAGATGGGGCGGTTGAAGTGATTTTTGATACACCGCAGCGGGCCATTACCCCCGGACAGTCGGTCGTCTTTTATGAAGGGGATGTTTGTCTCGGTGGGGGCGTTATCGATCAGGTGGAACGACCATATTTTATGGAGCGCAAGATGCATGTTTCGGAAGCGTTGGCTCGTGTGCTGATGGTCGATGCATAAAATCAATGCATAACATCGATGCATAAACTCGAAGCATCCGGTCGATGTTTCCAAGGCTAAAGACAGTGGGTTGCGCGCTCTCATGGATCGTGATGATGATCGTAAAAGGAGGATATGTTATGAAGATTGCTTGGGTCACAGACTCAACGGCTTATTTGGAGGAAGAGACAAGACGCGCGTACGATGTCCATGTTGTGCCACTGAATGTGATTTTTGGGGAAGAGAGTTATCGAGAAGGGGAAGAGATCGACGCGCAAACTTTTTATCAGCGGGTGCGGACAGAAAAAGAACTTCCCAAAACGTCCCAACCATCGCTAGGGGAATTCGTTGAACTGTATGAGCGTCTCAAACAGTCCTATGACGCGGCCATCGCTGTCCATTTATCGAGTGGTATCAGCGGTACAGCCGAGACATCCAAACAAGCGGCGCAAATGGTCGGTTTTCCGGTCGAAGTGATTGATTCTAAAATTGCGACGTATCCGATGTCCTTTATATTAAAAGAAGGTATCCGTTTACAAAAAGAAGGTGCTTCTTACGAAACGATTGTTCAACATATGTCGGCGGTGCGCGATCGTACGCGAGCTCTTTTTCTCGTGCGCGATCTCAGTCATTTACATCGCGGGGGTCGGCTCAACATGGCGCAATATGTTGTGGGCAGTCTGCTCAAGGTCAAACCGATTCTCCATTTTGTTGATGGGAAAATCGTTCCGTTAGAAAAAGTTCGAACCGAGAAAAAAGCGGAAGAACGTATTTTTGAACTCTTTGATGAAGCGGTCCGAGCGGTGCCTTTTGCTCGCGTCTCGATCATTCACGCCAATGTCACTGAAGAAGCGATGCGCTGGCAGGAGATGCTGCGTTCCAAATATACACACATCGATGTGGTTGTCTCACTGTTTGGCCCAGTCATCGGTACGCATGTCGGTGAAGGGACGATAGGGTTCGGTTGGTATGATTGGCCGGAGCGTACAGAGCTTGTTTGAAGCCATGCATGCTCGACGGAAGCCGTCTGGTGTTCAACAGGCGGATTAGACCCGAAGAGAGGAAATCCGGGATGAGCGCTTATATGTTTTTAGGTCCCCGTCTGATCAAACCCGATCAAGAGATACCAGAAGCGTATCTGATCATTGA
>JAVERJ010000270.1:0-3120 GCA_034007185.1 Candidatus Carbonibacillus sp.
CAGACGCGCAAGTTCTTTGGCTTGCTCTTCCCCGTCATTTACGCCGCCTAACAAAGCATATTCAAACGTAACGCGCCGCCGCGTACGTTCAACATAATATTGAACAGCTTTTAAGAGCTCAGACAACGGATATTTTTTATTGATAGGCATGATCCGACTTCGCAGTTCATCATTTGGGGCATGCAAAGAGATGGCCAGCTTGACTTGAAGGTTAAGATCCGCAAAATCATAAATACGCGGGATGATACCGCTTGTAGAGACAGTGATGTGCCGACCGCCGATGGCAAGGCCCCGCTGGTCGTTCACGATGCGCAGAAAATCAATGACCGCTTCATAATTTTCAAAGGGTTCACCAATACCCATCACGACGATGTGACTGGCGCGCTTACCTTCCGTATCGAGAATGCTTTGTGCAAAAATCATTTGTGCTACGATTTCGCCCGTACTTAAATTGCGCTTGAGTCCACCCAATGTGGAAGCGCAAAACGTACAGCCTATCTGACAACCGACTTGCGTCGTTACACAAACACTGTATCCATAAGCATGTTTCATAATGACAGTCTCAATGGCTGAAGCGTCCTCAAGGCTTAACAAAAATTTAATCGTGCCATCCTGAGACGTCGTTCGAGTTATTTCTTTAAGATCACCGAACGTGAAAGAAGACTGTAAAAGGTCTCTTAACGCTTGGGGGAGATTGGTCATCTCATCAAAATGACGGACACGTTTTTGATAAAGCCATTCAAAAATTTGTTTTGCTCGATACGCTTTATGACCGTGCTCTAACAGCCAAGCTTCGAGCTTATCATATGTCAAATCATATATCATTTGCATCGCTTTCACCTCACGTTGGATGCGGGATTTCAAAGCATGATAAAAAAACGTTATCAATCGCTTATACTTCTACTGTGGCTATTGTATCATGTCAAAACATGACACACCAAACAAACGCTAGCGCGCTTCCATCTCAATCGTTCTTTCTTCGTAGGCTTGATCTTTATTGCCTTTTATGAAACGTGCAATAAAAAATCCATCCCCACCTTGTACCGTTGGATGAATCTCGACCATCCCAGGATGAAGCACATAGAGTCCGGGGATGACAGGCAGATCATCCATCAGCGTCTCATCCAACCGAAATTCGGGACATGCTTGCAAAAAGTGTTGCACGACTTGTTCATTTTCCAGAGGTGAAAGCGTGCACGTACTGTAGACCATCCTGCCATTCGATCGAAGAAGTGGGGCCATCGCTTTAAGAAGCGCCTTTTGTTTTTTTTGCAGTTCTTCCAGTGTCTCTGGATAGAGACGCCATTTGATCTCCGGTTTTCGCCGTATGGTGCCGAGCCCACTGCAAGGCGCATCCAGCAAGATGCGGTCAAATGTACCGAGATCCGAAGCGGCGAGTGCCTCCGCATCTTGATTGAGGACCTTCACACGGACCGATGTCTTTTGACCATCGGAAAATATTTCTTCCAAACGTTTTTTTAACATATCGGCTTTACGCGGATGTTTTTCATTGGCAATCACTTCAGAAGAAGTCAAGTCTTTAGCTTCATGCGCGTGGAGCATATCGATGATCTGGATCGTCTTTCCACCGGGCGCGCTAGCAGCATCAAGCACTCTTATACCCGGGCTAAGCTTTAGCGCACGGACAACGAGCATGGCCGAGAGATCTTGCACAATCAGACGCCCTTGAGCGATGTACGATCGAATGGCCTCAACCGGTGCTCCTATGAGCAGCGCTTCAGATAGACCGGGGATCTCTATAAACGGAATACCATGGTCTCGCAGCTCTTGCCGCAATTCAGCTTGCGCCTTACGATCGTGCGCACGCAAACGAACAAAAAGTGGTGCCGGTGATTGATTGGCCGCTAAAAGCGACTCTGTTTTTTCTGGTCCATAGTGCTGCAGCCACATCTCGACCAACCAAAGCGGGTGTGCATAACGAGATGCAAGCTTCTCGCCTTCACTTCCCTTGACAGCATCATGCGACGACGGAGCCGTTGAGGTTGAGCGCGAGCGATCGCGTTCCAACGCTCTCAAAATGGCATTCACAAAACGCGCACTGCCTTCCCCATGTGTGATCCGAGCTAGGGTGACCGCTTCATGAACCGCAGCATAGGCCGGGATGCGCGTTAAATACAGTCGCTGATAAAATGCAAGACGAAGTATGGTCACAAGACCTGGATCCAGTGAAGCCAGCGTCCGATTTTTGAGATAAAGCGCGATGGTGTCATCAAGGGCTTGTTGCCAAGAAATCACACCATAGACAAGTTCTGTCACCAGCGCCCGATCTTCGGCATTTAATGTGACCGCATCGAGTTTTTTACGCAACAAAACATTAGAAAATGCATGTTCTGCGTCGATACGCCTTAACAGTTCATAGGCAAGAGCACGAGCAGGTGAAACGGACGAATGCTTTCCAGATGCTTTCGACTTCTTCGTCTTCGCATCAGCGCTGGGCTTGACACGTTTTGAGCCATTGGCATGTTCGAAGGTATTTTTTTGTTTGGAAGACGATTGACGTATTGGACGTTTGGCATCATGAGCGGCATCAGAAGAGGTCTTTTTAGACAAGGACCGACCCTACCTTCCAAGACGTTCGACCGCGCACCCACTCGGCAGCCGTCATCCGTTTTTTACCAGCTGGTTGTACTTCATGTAGCCATAAAAGACCATCGCCTGTTGCAATCGCGACCCGTTCTTTTTCTATAGCGATGATGGTGCCTGGCTTTGTAACACTCAATCCGTCTGTTTGAGAAGCATAAGCTTCACCAGACCATATTTTTATCTTATCCGTCTCTTGCGGTCCGACCTTCATGTATGCGCCGGGCGCAGGTAAGAGTGCACGAATCCGTCGATCAATGTGCACGCTGTCTAAAGAAAGATCAATTGCTTCATCCTCACGGGTCAACTTGTCAGCATAGGTGGCGCGCGCATCATCTTGCGGTAGCGGACGAATTTCTCCGCGCACATAATTAGGTAAAACATCAATCAAAAGGTCCGCAGCAACCCGAGCCAATTTTTCGGTCAGCGAACCTGCGGTTTCTTTAGGGCTGATGGAAATGGCACGTTGTGCTATGATTGGCCCGGCATCAAGTTCTCGCACCATTTCCATCAGCGTCA
>JAVERJ010000271.1:0-3118 GCA_034007185.1 Candidatus Carbonibacillus sp.
TAAAGTATAGAGAAGTATTGAACAGCGATCCAGGAGGGTGGAAAATGCAAGATAAATTTTCTCGTGAAGGCTTAACCTTTGATGATGTGCTCCTCATTCCGCGTGCTTCCAGTGTTTTACCGAGTGAGGTCAACACCAAGACAGAGCTCGCGCCTGGTCTTTCTCTTAGTATTCCGATTGTGAGTGCGGCCATGGATACAGTGACCGAAGCAGCCATGGCCATCGCCATGGCTCGCGAAGGTGGGCTCGGTATCATTCATAAAAATATGCCGATAGAACGCCAGGCAGAAGAGGTAGACCGGGTCAAACGTTCGGAAAGCGGTGTGATCACCAATCCTTTTTCCTTATCCCCAGATGATACCGTACGCGATGCCGAAGCGTTGATGAGTAAATACCGAATCTCCGGTGTCCCCATCGTCGATCAACACGGACGATTGATCGGTATTATTACCAATCGCGATGTACGATTTGAGCGCAATGTTGATCGGCCGATTCGTGAAGTGATGACCAAAGAAGGACTCATCACGGCATCTGTCGGAACAACCTTGGAAGAAGCAGAGGCGATTTTAAGACAGCATAAGATTGAAAAGTTACCCTTGGTCGATCAACACGGATACTTAAAAGGATTGATCACCATTAAAGATATAGAAAAAGCGATTGAGTACCCTCATGCAGCGAAAGACTCCAGTGGGCGCCTGCTCGTTGGTGCAGCCATCGGTGTTGGAAGCGCGGGCTTAGAGCGCGCCGAAGCGCTCGTTGCAGCACAAGTCGATGTCCTCGTCGTCGATACGGCGCACGGTCATGCGCGAGCGGTGATCGAGACGGTACGTCAACTGCGTCAATTGTACCAACATATGCCGATCGTCGCCGGTAATGTAGCAACGCGGGAAGGCGCCGAAGCCTTGATTGAAGCAGGCGCGAATACGATTAAAGTTGGTGTAGGTCCAGGATCCATTTGTACGACACGGGTGATCGCAGGGGTTGGTGTACCTCAGATTACAGCGATTTACGATGCGTATTTAGCTGCCAGAGAACACCATGTCACCATCATTGCTGATGGCGGTATTAAATATTCCGGCGATATTACCAAAGCGCTGGCAGCTGGAGCGGATGCCGTCATGCTTGGTTCACTTCTAGCGGGCACGACCGAAGCGCCTGGCGAAGAAGAGATTTATCAAGGTAGGCGTTATAAAGTGTATCGTGGTATGGGATCATTGGGCGCCATGCGTGCAGGCGGTGCAGAGCGTTATTTTCAAAGCGGTGCCTCAAAGTTTGTGCCAGAAGGGATCGAAGGTCGTGTCCCTTATAAAGGACCGGTGGGAGAAGTGCTGTATCAATTGGTCGGTGGTCTTCGTTCAGGCATGGGATACGTAGGATGTGCGACGATCGAGTGTTTAAAAAAAGAGACGGCATTTATGCGGATCACACAAGCATCTCTCGTCGAAAGTCATCCGCACGATATACAGATGACAAAGGAAGCGCCCAATTATAGCCGCAGTTAAGTTTTATATTCCCTTCTTGCCAGCGCGTCTATTGAAGTATTTTCTTTGAATTGAAGGAATTTCTTTGACATGCGCATGATCATGAGATATGTTTAAAACGCCACGCCATACAAACGAAAAGAAAAAGGATGGAAGGGCATGAACAGATTTTTTTTGTCATTACCTAAACGTTTCCTTTATGCCTTGATTTTATGCACGTTCATCGTCATGCGTTTGCCTTCTGAGGCTGGAGCAGAAAGTTTACCAACATTGGATCTCGATGTTCGAGCAGCCATACTCATGGAAACTGAAACGGGTCAAGTGCTCTATGCACAAAATCCAGATACACCTTATCCACCAGCCAGTATGACGAAAATGATGACCGAATATCTCGTCTTAGAAGCGATTAAAAATGGTAAAATTCATTGGGATGATCGTGTTGTAGCGAGCGACTATGTTTATTTCCTGGGAAAAGATAAAGGGTCACGTGTTTTTATTAATCAAGGTGAAGAACGGACGGTTCGAGAACTTTTTGCGGCTATGGCCATTTATTCCGCTAATGATGCGACCGCCATGCTTGCCGAATACATTGCTGGTTCTGAAACAGCATTTGTTCAAATGATGAATGAAAAAGCGCGTTCTTTTGGTATGGAACATACCCATTTTGTGACGTCGAGTGGTTACCCAGAAGATGATTTGGGTCCATATCGCCCCAATATCGAAGGTGAACAGATGATGTCAGCACGCGATGCTGCTATTCTCGGTTGGCATCTCATCACTGATTACCCTGAGGTGACCGAATTTACTGCGACGCCTAAGGCAATCTTTCGGGAAGGAGAAAAAAACCCAGTCAACATGTTGAACTGGAATAAATTGTTGCCGGGGATGCCATTTTATTATGAAGGTGCTGATGGTCTAAAAACAGGTCATACGAGTGCTGCCAAATGGTCGATTACGGCAACTGCCAAACGTGGGGATATGCGGCTTGTAGCCGTGATTATTGGTGCTGACAACGAGGAAGCGCGTTTTACAAACGTGCGGCGTTTGTTAGATTATGGATTTAATAACTTTCAAAGTGTGCAAGTATTAGAAAAAGGTGCCTCTGTCCCTGGGTATGAGACCATCCAAGTGTCTGGTGGGAAAACAAAAGATGTGCCGCTCATTACCGATGCAGCGCTTCAAGTGATGTGGCCCAAAGGCGAGACCATTGATATTCAACCAGACATGTTTTCTGTCACGCTTAATACAGAAAAGGCTGTCGCACCGCTTAAAGCAGGCACTGTGTTAGGTACCGTTCAACTCAAAGCGCAACGTTTTCCAGTGATTACAGCACAAGATACAGCAGGGCACGGGACGCTTTCGCTCGTCAGTCGCGATGATGTTGAACGCGCCAATCCGATTGTTCTCTTTTTCCGAGCCATCGCTACTTTTTTTAGCGATTTGTGGCATAGCATCACACAGGCTATTTCAGGATGGTTTGGGCGATAGACGATAAAAGTTTTCTCTAACGTTTAGAATATGGTAAAATAAGTTGTTAGCAAAGGGGGATGACGTGATGGAACATCATTTAAAAGACAAAATTGCCTGGCTTAACGCTGGCGGTGTGATCATGGATGTAGTGAATGCAGAACAAGCAA
>JAVERJ010000272.1:0-3089 GCA_034007185.1 Candidatus Carbonibacillus sp.
TCGCTGGTATCACTGGAGCGAGTTTATCGACGCTTTTGCCACGGCTTCCGACTGGACCGTTGATCGTACTGAGTGCAACGATCTTTTTTCTTTTAGCCATGTTGTTTGGGCCTGAACGCGGGATCATGCGTCGTCTGCGCGATGCCAAACAGTTACAAAAAACACTCGGTGCCAATCTATCCGAGCAAACGCACCGATCTTCCGTTCCAGATCCGAGCGTCGCCTTTCCTTATAACGCTCACAATAACGCTCAAGTGACCGCCTTGTCTCCTGAATACTTCAAAACTGTTCGAAAAAAAGACTAAGCATAAAGAAGCGTTCTTCAATAGAATAGAATAGAGTAGATATACGAAGATAGCATGCGTTGTGGAAGGAGTTCTCCTCATGCTCGATATGATCTATGTCCTGCTCACAGCGATCATCGTCTCTTCGGCCAGTGCGCTCGCAGGCTCATTCCTTGTTGTCCGCCAACAATCCATGATCGGTGATGCCGTGAGCCATACCGTTCTTTTAGGCATGGTCCTCGCTTTTTTATTGACCCATCAGTTAGGCTCCTTGTCCATGTTCATCGGGGCTGTGGTCATCGGTATGGTGACGACCATCCTCATTCAACTATTAGAACACCTTGGAATCCAAAGCGATGCAGCCATTGGCATGATTTTTACCAGTCTTTTTGCGCTCGGTGTATTGCTGATTTCTTTTTTTGCACGGGATGTGCATATGGATCTTGATCATGTCCTATTTGGTGAAATCGCCTATGTCCCTTGGGATCGTTTATATATTGGGACATATGATCTAGGACCACGCGCACTGTGGACAAGCGGAAGTGTGCTCATCCTTGATATCCTTTTTGTTCTTCTTTTCTTTAAACCTTTGTATGTCGCATCTTTTGATCCTAGCTTTGCACGGCATATCGGTTTTTCACCGCGCATCGTTCATTACATGATGATGTTTTTTATCTCTTTAACAGCAGTGGTTGCTTTTGATGCTGTGGGCGCCATCTTGACAGTTGCGATGCTCATTACCCCTGGCGCCACTTCTGTTCTATTAACGAATCGTCTGCCGCATACGCTCTTTTTGTCGATTTTCATCGGCATCTTAAGTGCAACGATCGGTTATGGGTTTGCCGCCTGGCTGGATGTTTCGATCTCTGGATCGATGGCTGTAAGCGCGGGATTGTTTTTTGCGCTCGTCTACGTTTTTGCGCCTCGCTACGGTCGATTAAGACGATACCGTCAAAAACGTTCTTAGCCATCCAGACGATGAGCCAAGAGAGAATAAGAATAAGGTCAGGTGAGAGATGATGATCGGCTCCGCAGCATACGGCGAATGCGCTGCCACTCCGGAATATACGACTCAACAATCTGCCAAAAACGCCTAGAATGTGAAGCTTCAAGAAGATGCGCCAGTTCATGAACTACAACATATTCAATGGCTTCAAATGGTTCATGAACGAGCATCAACGAAAACCAAAGGCGCCTTCGCGTTGGAATACACGTTCCCCAACGCGTTCGCATCTTGCGAATACGGACCTCGTCTACTGTCACCCCCATCTGCGGTGTCCAACGCGCAATATATTCCGTAATCACCGTATAAAGCACCGATTTTAACCACGCTTCCAATATTGCCTGACGTTTTTCAACATGCTTGACGGCAGGAACATAGACATCCATCTTCTCCTCATGTAAGTGAACGAACGGTTTTTTCTTGCCTACATATGTCTTCCACTGCAGATAGTATCTTTTGCCAAATAAATCGATCCAACAAGCATCTTCCCTTGCTGCTTGACCTACAAACCAATGATATTTTTGTTCTCCCTTTTTTTGTAAGTAGTGTTCGATCTTTTCCTCAAGCCACTTCCGACGGTGATAAAGCATTCGTACAATGTCTGCCTGCTTGATGGTTAAAGGCGAACGGACAAGTGCAAAAAGGCCCTTTTTGTTTTCTTTAATCTGCATATACACATGTCGAATCGATTTATACTCAATCACGACTGGAAGAGAGAACGGTGCGATATCGTGCAACGTCAACTGTTCCGTTTTAACAACCTTTTTAGCCATCACCATGCATCTCCGTTCCTGATCACTGATGTGTCATCAATACCATATGATTTATAACCAAGTTAATTCTTTTTCAACAACATATTCAGCGATGGCTAAAGCAGCCGTCGCCGCAGGTGACGGTGCATTGACGATATGCACCATGCGCCCGGAACGAACGATGTAAAAATCATCGAGCAACGCACCGTGTCGCGTCACAGCTTGGGCACGAATACCGGGTGCTTCCGGCAAAAGATCATCGTTCGTTAGGTCCGGTAACAACCGCCGCGCTGAACGCAAAAAAGCAGACGGCCAAAAAGCACGCAGCAATTCTCTTATCCCTTCTCCACGGTAGCGAAGCGCCAAACGATATGTTCCCGGAAAACGGAGCATCTCCCAAAGATCTCTGAGATCAATCGACCACCGCTCGTAACCTTCACGTTTTAAAGCAAACATCGCATTGGGCCCGACGTGCACACCCCCCCGCAGCACGCGCGTAAAATGCACCCCTAAGAAAGGAAGTTCGGGATTCGGTACAGGGTAGATGAGACCGCGCACCAACGTTTCCCGTTCTCTGCGCAATCTGGCATACATCCCGCGGAAGGGAATGATCTGGATCTCAGAAGAAAGACCGGCAGCGCGCAGAAGATGATCGCTCCACAAGCCTGCAGCGGCGACCAGAGCATATGTTTTAACCTCATTTACCTCATCGATTTGAGAGGCCATTTTAGAGGATGCACGATCCTTTTGCTTGCGTAACACTTCTAAACGGATGGGATCGCCTACGGAAAGACCCGGGACGATACGCTTAACATGCGTTCCAAGATAAATGTGTCCACCTTTTTTTACAATGAGATCCGCAAGTGTTCGGGCTACTTCAGGATAATCAATGATGCCTGTCTCTGGAATCCATATTCCGGCCTTGGCGCAAACTGCAGGTTCCAGCGATCGCGCCTCATGCGCGGATACTTTCTGCACATTTAAGCCGTGGCTTTTCCCTCTCTCCCAGAGCGCCATCAAGCGCTCCTTTTCAAAATCATCTACAGCCGC
>JAVERJ010000273.1:0-3034 GCA_034007185.1 Candidatus Carbonibacillus sp.
CCGGAAACGACCCCGGAAGATATCCACGGTATCGTTGCGGCCGAAGCCATTGTCACCAGTCGTGGGGGGATGACCTCGCATGCCGCCGTTGTTGCTCGCGGTATGGGCAAAGCGTGTGTTGCGGGTGTTGAGGCCATGCACATTGATCTTCAAGAAAAAGTTTTTCGTGTCGGCGACACTGTCGTACGTGAAGGGGATATCATATCCGTCGACGGTTCCCAAGGTACAATTATGTTGGGGGAAGTACCACTGGTTGAGCCAGAACTTTCTCCCGCATTTCAAACATTGTTACGTTGGGCTGATGAAGTGCGGACACTGGGCGTGCGCGCCAATGCCGATACGCCGCAAGACGCAACCCTATCCAGAAACTTCGGTGCAGAGGGCATTGGACTTTGCCGGACGGAGCATATGTTTATGGCTCCAGAACGTGTCCCTCTGGTCCAGAAAATGATTTTAGCCGCTGATGATGTCGAACGTAAGGTCTACCTAGACCAACTGCGGCCACTTCAAGAAGCTGATTTTTACGGTATTTTAAAAGCGATGGCGCCTTATCCCGTCACCATTCGCTTGCTTGATCCACCGCTCCATGAATTTTTACCGAACTACGAAACGCTTCTTCTGGAAGTGGACCGTTTGGAACGAGAGGGCCGTCTTGATACGGATGCGGCGCAAGAGAAAGTCGTTCTTCTGCGCAAAGTGCGTCAGCTTCGAGAAGCCAATCCGATGCTCGGGCTTAGGGGTTGCCGTCTTGGTATCATTCATCCGGATATTTATGCTATGCAAGTTGAGGCTATCTTTCGTGCAGCCACACGCCTTATCACAGAAGGCATTCAACCATCTGTAGAGATCATGATTCCTTTGGTCGGCGACAAAGAAGAGCTTATCCGTTTAAAAGCCGTCGTCGATGATGTGTATGCGCGTATTTATGAAGAAACCAATGTTCAAGTTCCCTATCTCGTAGGAACGATGATTGAACTTCCACGTGCGGCACTGACAGCCGATCGCATAGCGGAAGTCGCAGAATTTTTCTCTTTCGGTACCAATGATCTAACCCAGACGACATTTGGTTATAGCCGTGACGATGCCGAAGGCAAATTCTTGCATCATTACCTCGAACACAAAATATTGGCAGAAAATCCATTTGCAGTTCTCGATGAAGCGGGTGTTGGAAAGCTTATTGAGATGGGCGTATCGCTCGGTAAAAAAACGCGCTCTTCGCTTAAGACGGGTATATGTGGTGAACATGGTGGCGATGCTCAGTCGATCGATTTTTGCCACCGCCAAGGGCTTGATTATGTCAGTGCCTCACCGTATCGTGTACCGCTCGCCAGACTCGCCGCAGCCCAAGCTGCCATTCGACACAGTGTGGCAGAAACTGTAAAACATTGACGCCCAGCCACAGCGATATATGCCTTTTATGTACTTGACAACATGTGTATAATATAAGTAGAGAACAAATGATCGATGTTCGGTGATGCATGCACCGAACGTTTTTGTTTTTTCTTTGATATCAAAACGTGTAAAATTAACTTTTAGGTTTCAAATTGAAGGATTTCGCCAATCGATGTAGAATACTATTCATTCGTGAGACTGTTTCATAAGGTCACCTTTTGTCTAAGCATGTCTTAGTTCGGCGGAAGGGGTGTCCCAGATGCGTATTCCGGAAACGGTCATTGCACAGATCCGACAGGCTTCGGACATCGTAGACATTATTGGTTCCTACGTACAGCTGAAGAAACAGGGGAAGCATTATATGGGTCTTTGCCCGTTTCACGCTGATCGGACACCGTCGCTTTCCGTGGTGCCGGACAAGCAGTTTTTTCATTGCTTTGGCTGCCACATCGGCGGGGATGTGTTTCGCTTTATCATGGAAATTGAAGGTTTGAGTTATCCGGAAGCGGTTCAATTTCTTGCAGATAAAGCAGGAGTTCCCCTTCCTGACGTCGAACTGAAAGAAGAAGGTGAGCGTGCTTCATTACGGAGACGATTAAAGGAAGCACATGCGCTTGCTGCTCAATATTACCACTATGTTTTAAATCAGACAAAATATGGAGAAACTGCAAAAGAATATTTAAAGCTCCGCGGGGTGCTGGATACGACGGTAGAAGCATATCGCTTGGGGTATGCTCCGGGTCGGCCGGCCGATCATCTGACGCAGTTTCTTTTAAAGCGCGGCTTTACCGAAGAAGAGCTTGTCGTATCAGGTCTTAGCATCCAAGAAGAAGGCAGTCCAAAGCTCCGCGATCGTTTTTTAGATCGAATCATGATCCCTTTGGAAGACGTTGGCGGAGCGATTGTTGCTTTTACGGGGCGCCGGCTGGATGATAGGAAGCCGAAGTATCTCAATTCTCCAGAAACCCCCATTTTCAGTAAAAGCAAAATGCTCTTCAATCTTTCTCGTGCTAAGCGCACGCTAAGGCGTTCGGGCACTGCGCTTCTTTTAGAAGGACATCTTGATGTGCTAACGCTTGTTCAAGCGGGACTGAGCGATGCGGTCGCTAGCGGGGGGACATCTTTTACGGAAGAAATGGCGCTTCTTCTTCGCCGGTATGTCGAACGCGTGGTCATTTTGTTTGACAGTGATGAGGCAGGTCTCACTTCGGCTGAACGGGCGGCGGAGATGCTTTTAGCGCAAGGGTTAGAGGTGAGGATCGCGCGTCTACCGGATGGTGATGATCCGGATGCATACGTTCGGACGCACGGTCGCGATCAGTTAGAGACGGATATCCTTGCGCAAGCCTTGCCGTATCCTGCATTTCAGTTAGAGCGCTTAAGACGTGGTGTCGACTGGGAAGACGCGACGGCCCGGGGACGCTTTTTAGAAAGAGCAGCAGAGGTGATCGCACGGATTCCATCGTCTTTAGAACGCGATCAATACGCACGAACGCTTGCGCGAGAGTTCACGCTTCCAAAAGAAACGTTTTTAGAAGCCGTGGGTCGTGTGCGCCGTCACCTTATGCGTCAACAAAAAAAAGTACGTGTGGACACGGTGGACAGTACTACAGGTTCACAAAGAAGCATACATTCGAGTGAA
>JAVERJ010000274.1:0-3025 GCA_034007185.1 Candidatus Carbonibacillus sp.
ATCTCATCTCCAAGAAGACAAAGCCTTACAGATAGAAGGAGTCGATCGACTTGTCCCACTTTCCACCGTCCGCCGCACGATCGCCCGCCGCATGGTAGAAAGTAAACAGACGGCCCCCCATGCTTGGATGATGGTGGAAGTCGATGTGACCAAACTCGTCCAACATCGGGAACAGATTAAAGAGCAGTTTTACAAACAGGAAGGCATTCGCCTGACCTATTTACCATTCTTTATTCTTTCTGTCGTTCGTGCGCTTAAGCAGTATCCGGTTTTGAATGCGAGCTGGACGGAAGAAGGGATATTGTACAAAAAAGACATTCATATTTCCATCGCCGTTGCCCACAACGATCTTTTATACGTGCCAGTGATCCATCATGCCGATGAGAAATCCCTGATCGGTCTTGCCCGAGCCATCGATGATCTCGTTTCTCGTACCCGCCAAGGAAAGCTTAAAATTGAAGATACAGAAGGCGGTACCTTTACGGTCAACAACACAGGCGCATTTGGCTCCATTCTCTCAATGCCCATCATCAATCAACCTCAAGCAGCCATTCTTTCGATAGAAGCGATTGTCAAACGTCCGGTTGTCATCGATGGCATGATTGCTATTCGCGATATGGTCAATCTGACGCTTTCGCTGGACCATCGTGTTTTAGATGGTGCAGTCGCTGGTCGTTTCTTACAAAAAATCAAACATGATCTAGAAAATTTTGAGCCGCATTCATATCATAACTAAACATGGTGCGACCTTGTGCCGATACTTAAGATAAAGGCGGCAGAAGGTATGACATTGGCAGATCTCCGCCGTACGTGTGGGGGTCTGTTTGTCGCTTTAAGAAGGAAAAAAGTGACGATGGAGAGGAGCTTCTATGGAACTTTCGACGCTGATTGGCCTTATCGTTGGACTTATTGCTGTTTTTTGGGGAATGGTCTTAAAAGGCGCACCGCTTTCCTCGCTTTTTACCAATCCTGCAGCCTATCTGATCATCATCGGGGGGACGATCGGCGCAGTGATGAACGCGTTCCCCATGAGTGAACTTAAAAAAGTGCCTGCTTTGTTTGGGCTTATCTTTAGGGGGCAGAAATTAGAAGATCCAGAAGTGGTGATCGATCAGTTTATGTCTTGGGCGCAAATCGCACGACGCGATGGGCTTCTCGCTTTAGAAAATGCGTTAGATGACATTCAAGATCCTTTTTTAAAAAATGGTATGAAAATGGTTGTAGATGGGCGGGACATCGATTTTATCCGTGACGCTTTAGAGCAAGATTTGACCGCGATGGAAAGAAGACATCAAAATGGCGCAAAAATATTTGAGCAAGCAGGAACATATGCACCGACATTAGGCGTCTTGGGCGCTGTTGTTGGTCTCATTGCTGCCCTTGGCAACTTAAGCAATACCGATGTGTTGGGTCATTCCATTGCCGCGGCCTTTGTGGCAACACTACTGGGTATTTTTACCGGTTATGTTCTGTGGCATCCGTTTGCCAATAAGCTTAAAACGTTAAGTAAACAAGAGGTCGCTTTAAAAGAACTTATGATTGAAGGCATCCTTTCGATTCAGGCTGGCATATCACCTGCCAATATCGAAGAAAAATTGCTCGTATATTTACCGGCGATCGAGCGTGAACGACGGGCGGCGAGAAAAAATGAAAAATCGTAAACATCAGCACGATGATGGACATATGGATGAGACATGGCTGATCCCTTATGCGGATTTATTAACATTGCTTTTGGCCTTGTTTATAGTTCTCTTTGCGATGAGTGAGATCGATGCTAATAAAGTGGCAAAATTGGCCAACGCCTTCAATATTGCGTTTCAAGGTGGGAGCGGTGTTTTAGAGTTTGAACAGCCTGTGAAGCCACACGATACGCTTCCTTATGTACCGAAACGCGATCCGAGTGAGGCGAACCAAACTGCCTCTCAGGTGGATGGCACAGCACGCGTGAAACCGGAAGATAAAGCAAAAATCGAAAAAATTCAAAAGGAAATTCAAGCCCTTCAACACATTCAAAACGCGATTCAACTGTATGTGCGCGAACATGGGTTAAACGATTATATCAGTACAGTGATGGACGACGAAGGCCTTAAAATTTTAATTGGAGAACGGGCTCTCTTTCCTTCAGGTAGCGCTCAACTGACGAAAGCATCCTTAGCAACGGTCGGTGATATATCACGCATTTTGGAGCAAGCTTATCCGCGGCACATTTCGATTATCGGACATACCGATAATGTCCCCATTCATAATGCAGAGTTCCCTTCTAATTGGGAACTGTCTGTCGCTCGAGCATCTAATTTTTTGCAGGCACTTCTTAAAAATTCTAAACTTGATCCGAGTACGTTTCGGATTATTGGGTATGGTGAATTTAAACCCGTGGCCGACAACGGAACGCCTGAAGGACGCGCTCAAAACCGTCGCGTGGAAGTTGTCATAGACCCACTCATTTCCCTCGTTCAATAATACTATCGGATTATAATATAATCAATATTATGTAAGCACTGCCCGTTATGTATGGTCGAAAGGCACGGGTCAGTGCTTTTTGTTTAGTCGAAGACATACACTGTCTATGGAGGGGTAGACAATGATTCGGTATGCAGAAGGGTATGTCGTGGCCATTAAAAAAAGGCGTGACACTTTGGAAATCATTGAAGTCGAGACACAGTTACAGCCTAAGCCTCGGCGACAGGCGATGCATTTTCCGAAATTATGGCGCAGTATACGGATCGGTGATCGCGTTCTTTTAAATACGAATGCTGTCAGTCTTGGATTGGGAACCGGCGGGTATGATTTTGTGATCGGGTTACTCGATGCGCCCATGAATGATTACAGTCAGCGCCCTTTACCAGGTCATATATTAAAAATGCGGTATACACCTTTACAACTCAGTGTTCAAGCTGAGGAGCTAAACGTGCCCGAGCATGTTTGGTCTTATCCGGTAGAGCTGAGTCTTTTAGGCCGCATCGTTTTTATATTACCATTACATAGCGCTTTGCCACTGGTCGTTCGATGTTTGAAAACGTATCAT
>JAVERJ010000013.1:0-20215 GCA_034007185.1 Candidatus Carbonibacillus sp.
AGAGGTAATGGCCAGTGTATCGGCAATCCACAAGTAAACGGTCGGTACCGCGATGGCCCAGAAGAGAAATCGCCGCTTGTGGCTTAAAAGATCACCGCCAAAACCGATTTGAAGCATCAGGGGGGGCAGTGCCCAGAGTAAAATCAGACTGGTATACATCCAAGCGCTGCCACCACGTAAGAACAATCCTAGCGCCATAAACCAGAGGAGTAAGAGTAGACATAAAGCGCACAGCCGCCCCTTTAAAGCCCCGGTTGACACACCAGCGATCGGTAAAAAGTGGCCTTTGTCCTCCATGCGTTTACTGTGGATGCGATTGAGCCATGCCATCCAAAGACCGACCAGCACCGTTTGCAAAATAAAAAACATATATTCTTCGATAGGGACCCATCCCCAGACGATGCCGCTGACCAGAGCCGGATCGTAATACCAGACACCGTTACGAACGAGATAATTGTCCCATGGTGTGGTATATACGAAAGCGATGCCTACAAGTAAAACGAGCATTTTCCAGAAAAAACGCTCCCCCTGCTCCATAGACCTCAAGCGCTTGCGGCGTGTGTAGGCTATGGTGTCTATGGTTAGCAACACGAACAAAACAGTGATCGGTATACCGATCATCGTCACTAAAAACAACCCGTAGCTCAAGATCTGTTGCTCCTTTCTTCAACCTGCAACATCAAACGCGGGACCATGCCTAATGAAGCACCCATCGATGTTCGGTAAGGATGCAGTTCCATATGCTTCAAATCCAATCGCTGTAAGATGCGTGTTAAAATGAGGCGGCTTTCATATTGGGCAAATGGTGCACCAATGCAGTGACGTGGTCCACCGCCAAACGGTACATAACTAAAGGGATAAGGACGAAAAGAAGCGCTCCAGCGCTCTGGGAAAAAATGTCCTGCATCTTGCCAATAAGCAGGATGCCGATGCACGAGATAATAACTGAGCATCAGGCGTGAGCCGGCAGGTATGAGATACGAACCAAGCGTCAAGTCCTCTGTAACGCGACGATTGCCAACATGGATCGGTGGATACAGGCGCAAGCTTTCACGGATGGTTTGATCGAGCTTAACAAGCTGTGATAAAGCTTCTGGTTGCGGGGGGCGTGCGCCCAATAAACGATCGATGTCTTGTACGACTTGATAACGCCAGTCATCGTGTGCGGCCAAGAGCAAAAGCGTCCAGTTGAGGTGTGCTGTCGTTGTATCATGACCAGCGATGAGCATGGTTAACATTTGCGAAACGATGAGCGGTTGGGCGTCATCATCGGGATAGGCAGAAAGAAGCGTCTGGATCAGATCATTTCGCGCGCCGACATTTTTGTCGGGATCGATTGATTTTAAATCACGTTTGCGTTTCTTTAGAAGATCTGTTAAAAAATCGATGAGTGATTTTGCTTCTTGCGGCAGTTTGGGTGTATGACCATGGACGATCCAAAATCCTGGACCGATGTATCGAAGCGTTTTTTCTATGATTGGGAGGAGTTCACGCCGTTTTTCAAGACTGACATCTGTACTAAAATAATGACGCAAAAAAACGTTTAAAGTCAGAAGACGTACATTGTGTTGCACATCCAACCATTTTGTACGTTCCCATGTGTCGATCTCACGGTCGATCGTCTCGATGAGCGTTTCATGATGTTTGGTAAAAAAAGACCGTTCATTGACGGGTTGCATCTGTGCATAAAGTCGATCGTGCTTGTCTCCATCTGTAACAAGCAGTCCGTCGCCAAAAAGGTGCACGACTGGATCTTGCGGAACGCGCCAATTTAAAGCATCGCGCTTTACAGTTAACGCTTCACGAATAAGATCGGGAGAAGCGATGAAGATTGGCTGAAAACGTCCGAGTTTCAGTTGAAAGACATCGCCAAGCGTACGGTGAACATGTTCTAAGGCGGGCAAAAGTCCGCTTAAACCGTGACGAAGATGGACCAGTGCGCGTAAACCGCTTAAAGGTGGTAGATCGCGAACAGTAGGGATTGGACGCATCATGATTCATCCCCTAAACCATCGACAGCGGCAATGAGCCGTTCGACAATTTTGGCTGAAGAGACGACCCCGGGAAGACCGGCGCCGGGATGCGTACCGGCGCCAACAAAATACAGATTATCGATGTCTTCAGAGCGGTTATGCGGACGAAAATATGCCGATTGGGTGAGAAGCGGTTGCACAGAAAATCCTGCTCCGAGATAACTTCCTAGCGTATCTTGAAAATATCGTGGATCAATCATATGTTCTGTGACAATATGTTGCCTGAGATCGGGTAAGTAATGTTCTTCTAAAAATGTTAAAATACGTTCTCGATACTCTGGCGCAACGGTTTCCCAATCAATGTCGGCGCCGAGATGCGGGACGGGAGAGAGAAAGTAAAACGCTTCATGATCCGGCGGCGCGACCGATGGGTCGGTGCGTGTCGGCATGTGAACATACAGAGAAAAATCTTTGGGCAAAGTTTTCGCAGCAAACAATTCTTTAAGAAGGCCTTGATACCGTTCGCTGAAAATAATGTTATGATGAGCAAGCGGGGAATCGGTATAACGGCGATTGGTTCCCACGTAGATCACGACAAGCGACATGCTGTATTTGGTTAAATGGCGGTATCGAAAATCAGAGTTACGGAAACTGCGCACTTGCGGATCGATGAGTTGCATGTACGTATTGGGAAGGTCAGCATTAGAAATGATGTAATCTGCCGCGATGGTTTCACCATTTTGGAGGCGGACGCCTTTCGCTTTTCGTCCTTCGGTGAGTATACGGGTGACTTCTGCCTCATATACAATCTCACCGCCGAGCGATTGAAACAATGCTAAAAGGGCATGCACCAACGCTTGCGTGCCACCTTCCGCATAATAAACACCCCAAGCATGTTCAATATAATGAATCATGGCATAAATCGATGAGGCTTTGAGTGGATTCCCACCGATGAGCAGCGGGTGAAACGTAAACGCACGTCGTAAAAAGTCATCTTGTAAATAAGACGATACGTAGCGGTAGACCGATTGATGGGCTCTGAGGCGTAAAAGATCCGGTACGACGCGGAGCATATCCGCAAACGTTAAAAAAGGAACATCGCCGAGTTCGACAAACCCTTTTTCAAAAATCGGTCGCGTTGATGCGAGGAAGCGGCTGTATCCATCTTGATCCGCTGGATTAAAACGACGAATTTGAGATCGAACGAATGCTTCGTCATCGTTGTATTCAAAATAACGCCCTTCATGATCAAAAATACGATAAAATGGGTCGATCCGAATAAACTGAACAGCATCTTCCCGCCGTTTGCCAGCAAGTGCGAACAGTTCATCGAACAAATGCGGGACGGTGATAACCGTTGGACCAGCATCAAATATGAACCCATCTTGTTTAAAAGCATAGGCACGGCCGCCGGGGCCATTGAGCTTTTCTAAAATGGTGACGCGATGTCCGCGGGCTGCAAGACGAATGGCAGCGGCAAGACCTCCAAAACCACTGCCAATGACGATCGTTTTAGGATTCGGACGTGACATGGTCGTCCCCCTTCTATGCTTCATGATACATAAGGTGTATGCGCTTTTGATCACATTTGAACGTTTATAGACGGAACGTCTCCCAATAGATGCCGGGCAGAAGAAGTAATTTTTTCCAGTTTTTCACATGTGCTCTCCGATGAAAAACATCGTAATCGTTTGCTTCAATATCTGTTAGAATCGACGCATAAAGACGCGCGGCTAAAGCTACGGCGAAGCGACCACGGCGATGAAGCAGGCAAATACCGGGGAATGCAAGGCGATAAAGTTCACGCACACGGCTGATTTGCATACGCATGAATGCTCGAAAACGATCAGTTACCTCACCGCGCGCAATATCGTGTTCATCGAGACCATAAGCGTGAAGTTCGTCCAAAGGCACATATAACCGTCCTCGCTCCCAATCTTCACGAATGTCGCGTAATATGTTTGTAAGCTGTAAAGCCACGCCCATCTTAACGGCATAGCTTACGGCCTGTGGTGTGGAAAAACCAATGATGTACATCGACATCAGGCCGACGGTTGAAGCGACGCCGTATGCGTAATCGGCAAGTTCAGAAAACGTCATATACCGTTTTTTTGTGATATCAAGCGAGAGTCCTTCTAAAAGCTGTTGACTATAAATCGGTGGAACCCCGTAATACCGTTCCGTGATTTTCCAGGCATTCAAAATAGGATCTTGTGGCACATCTTTTTGAAAATCATCTAGCCAAGCATCAAAACGAAGGTTTGGCTTCAAATTTCCTAGCAGTGGTTCATAGATCATCGAGGCGCCTGTTTCAAAAATCGGTTGATCGGAATGATCTACGAGATTATCACTAATCCGAGCAAAAGCATATAAGATACGCAAGGCGAGACGAATGTCGCGAGGCATGGGGATCGTCGCAAGATAAAATGTGCTAGAGTGTGTTTTGGTGATGGTCTCGACGTCTTTGAGCGTCGTGGGGGGGATGTAAGTGTGGAGAGGGTTGGTCTCCTTTGTGCGAAGTGTATGCCTTACATCGTTATGTTTTGTTGGGAACGCATCGGGAGGCGTGGCTTTTTTAAGTAACCGATTTTCCCAGTCATTGGGCGTATCATATGGTATTGCGTTTGTTACGGGAGTCATCAGGGTCTCTCCTATCCCTTACCTTATTTATTGATTACGTTCACATAACTGTCGTGTCATCCACTCCAATGGTTCATACGCTTCTTTTTGAGGGTTCGCTTTGTTTAAGGCGAGCAGCGCTTTTTCAGTCCATTCTTTTTTTAATGTCTCAACATATGTTCGGGCCCCATAGTTTTCTAACATCACCATAAAATCAGGGATGTCCGTTTCTCGCATATTGAGAAACCGTGTATAAAAGTTTGGGTCTTGATGGATGGCATATGCGATCGGAAGCGTAAATTTTTTATCGCGGAGGTCTTGCCCAACAGGTTTACCAGTTTCTTTTTCGTTTCCCCATAAACCCAAGTAATCATCTTGAATTTGAAAAGCGATACCCAATGCCCGTGCAAAGTCTATAAAATGCTTTTTTTGGGCTTCATCTATGGATAAAAGAATCGTAGCGATGTCTGCGGCAGCCACAAGAAGTGCAGCTGTTTTTTGTTCAATCATGCCAAAATAATGGATGAGTACATTCTGATCTAAAACCAACCGTTGCGTCGTTCCGTTGATGTCATAAAACTGTCCACGTGTAAGCTTTAAGCAAGCCTCTAACAGGCGCTTCTGAACGCTTAAAACGGTAGACGGCGGAAAATATCGTTCCAAATCAGTTAAGACACGAAAACTAAGGGCAAAAAGAGCATCACCAATGTTGATGCCGTGGGCCAGACCCCACTGTTTCCAAACCGATGGACGTGTTCGCCGTGTCGGCGTTTGATCTTGAATGTCATCATGTGTAAGAGAAAAGGTATGAATGAGTTCAATGGCAGTGGCGGCGGGAAGTGCTTCTTGCCAGCGCCCCCCTGCGCCTTGATGAATCAATAAAAGAAGCATGGGGCGGATTCTTTTTCCGGAAAAGATAAAACGCTTCTCTTCCATACTCCACCCCAGCGCATAAAGCAACATATTGAAAAGCCCTTCATCAGTTTCGCTGCCATTGAAAATAAAACGTTCGAGTGCATCCCATAATGAAGCATCGAGCGCGTTTTGGTAGTCTTGTAGACGCACGCTTACCGTCGTCATCATTGCTCTCCTCCTTGGGATGACCATGCATCCAGACGAATCAATGTTTTGGTTTGAAATTCGTTCAGTGTTCGGGCGCCAGCGAGAAACATCGCCAAGCGAAGTTCTTCTTGAAGGACGTCAAGGAGATCGATAACGTGTGTCGGTCCGTCTTGCGCTGCATGTAAAAACCGCCCAGCCATGCCTCCCATGCTTGCGCCGAGCAAAAGTATTTTTGCCACATCCAGCCCATTGGTCAGACCACCACTCGCCCAAAGCGTCATCTCAGGTACGGCTTTTCTGACATGTTCAAGACTGAGGGCAGTTGGCAGCCCCCAGGCGACGAATGAGGCTGCGAGCTGTTTCTTTTTCTCATCTTGTAGACGCCTTTTTTCGACTTCTGACCAGCTCGTTCCACCGGCTCCGGCGATATCAATGACGCTCACACCAGCGTTATGTAAAAGCTGTGCCGTTCGAGGCGATATGCCCCAACCGACTTCTTTTACGATGATTGGAATCGAAAGCGTATGGGCAAGCGTCGATATTTTAGAAGCAAGACCGGAAAAATTGGTATTTCCGCCCATTTGAAGCGCTTCTTGCAATGGATTTAAATGCAAGATCAGACCATCTGCTTCGATGACATCGATGAGACGAAGGACATCGTCTATACGCACACCGTAATTCAGTTGTACGGCCCCGAGATTGGCGAACAGCGGAATATCCGCAGCGCGCTTGCGGACGTCTCGGAAGTAGGGTATACGTTCTGGGTATTCCAGCAAAACACGCTCGGATCCGACGCCCATCGCGACTTTTTTGACCTGCGCCGCTTCGGCGAGATGGGCATTGATGCGATCGGTGGCATCGGTCCCGCCGGTCATCGATGAGATGAAAAGGGGCATGGAAACTTTTTTTGTAAAGACGGTCGTCTCCGTCTGCACCTCTTTTAAATCTATTTCTGGAAGCGCTTCATGGGGAAGTTGATACCGTTCGAGACCGGTTGTAAGGGCTGAGCGCACCGGTTCTTCTAAATTGATACGAATGTGTTCATCTTTTCGGCGTTGGGTGTCCACACATTCACCTCCTAAAGGTATGTGCTATTTTAACATATGTTGTCTAAATAGATATGTCTAACTTTATGTTTATCTTTTATACAATGTTAGTATAAATTCATGGGCTTTGCAGCTCGATGGTGTGTTTTATTTTTTTAGGCATTCACCGATGACAGACGCCCTGCATACACTTGTATCGAATGCCAGCGGGAGGAGGGAATGAAGTGAATCTGAGTGATCGGGAGATCTCCACGCGCGAGATCATCACCAAAGCTGTGGTAGCAAGGGGACGGCGTTTTTCACAAAATACGCACGTTATCGCCACGGCACATAAACCGGTGAGCATTCTCGGCTGCTGGGTTATCAACCATACCTTTGCTTCGCACAAAGTCGGGGATAGCGTAGAAGTTCGCGGCGCATATGACGTGAACGTCTGGTACGCTTTCGATAACAACACCAAAACCGAAGTCGCTAAAGAAACGATCTCTTATACCGAACGTATACCGCTTACGTATATCGATGGTCGGGAGATCGGTGATGTGGTTGAGGTGCTGACGACCGCCGCTGAAGAACCGAATGCCATTGAAGCAAAAGTTGCAAACGGTGGTGCGGAGGTCGTTGTCGAAAAAGAACTGGCGACGGAGGTCGTCGGCGAGACGAAGCTTAACGTCCTTGTCGTGCCACGTTCACCCGATGAAGATGAGGAAGATAAAGAGATCATGGATGATGTTACGATCGGTGATGAGGAACTCATCATTGAAGATTTAGATGAAAGATAAAAGTTCATCCCGTGTATCTTCATCAGCGATCCCGTGTGAGCGATAAGGTCCAAGGCGCATCGATCATTGGGTGCGCCTTTTTGTCTTCTTTTGAGCAAGTACGGCATGGATGATCCGTGTGGGCATGGATCATGGGTTTAGTCTGTCTTATGGTCCGTATGTGATGCGTGCACGAGGGAGGGGTAACCGTTGACCAATAGGCTCGATCTTTTACGTGCCTTAGGGTTACCTGTATATAAACGTCAGCAGACAACGAATGGGTTAAAACAACCAGACCTTTTTCGAGCGACAGTGTTTGTAACACCCAATGAACGCACAGTGATCGACATTCAAGCGCCGCAAACGAAGGTATTTTTGAAACATGATCCGTCGCGTCTTTTGCCGAAACGGTCTCTTCTTTTAGACACAGCTTGGCGGGCTGCATATATGCTTGGGCTTTCCACGTGTTATGTAGAACTCCTTTATACTGGCGCGAAGTGGCAGATCACTGCGATTACACCTGTGCAGCGTGCGATTCAACATGATCCTGATTACCTTCATCGACCGATGCTGTTGTCTCAATCTTCTACAGACGAAGAACATGCATTAACGCTTGGCGTCGACATCGAAGCGCTTATTGTCCGAAACGATAAGACCATCGTGATGGCTTCAGATGTTTTTCCCCGTGAAGGGGAGATTGGAACCGATGGTTTGATGTATCGAGATCAGCGCGGGTTCGGGCATTATCCCGTTCTAGAAATACGTTTAAAACCTAAAAGGACGGCCGAAGCCCTCTTCGATACGCTTAGACAGACGCTCGTTTCTCTTCAACACCAGTTAGAACAGAAATTTCCAGATGCTTCTTCTAACTTTGCCCTATACGCTGGATGTGCACCCCATCCGCACTTTTCGCTCGGTGGACATGTGCATGCGCGTGGTGTCAAGCTGACGATGGATGGATTGCGTCGCTTTGATCTTTATTTAGCGCTCCCGCTGTTAGCGCTTGCTCCGCGAACGTGCGCGGCGCGTTTAAAACGGTACGGTTATCTGGGAGATATTCGTTTTAAACGCCATGGCGGGTTTGAATATCGGACACTGCCTAGTTGGATGGTTGACCCGTGGTTAACCCGTTACGTTTTGTTGATATGGGAAGCCTTGGTGCGAACCATGGTCAGAGATGAACGTGATCATACTTCATCGTTGTTTTTAAACGATCCGACTCCCTTGTGGCATCCGCTCGCTCATCATTTGGCACATTTTGATCCATCTTCGGAAGAAGATGTTCAACGTCTTCGGCGTCTTGCATCTTTGGTGATGAAGGACTTAGAAGATCGGCTACATGAAGAATGGAATCGCCGTTTGGTATATGCCGAAGCCTCCTTTGCTTCTGGTAAAGAGGCATGGCATTTAGAGGCCTCGCCCCAACTTATGGCCTCCGTTCAATGGGTGCGTAAGCGACTTCAAGAAGGGTGGCGCTGGGAAGATAAAACCAATATCTTGCCGTTGTGGTTGATGCTGGAGTAGTGATCGCAGTGACTCACGTACATGTAAATCTTTTTGCTGCATGATGTTTCGCAAAGGGAGCGCTGTTTTGTTGGCGACGTTTTGTGCTAGAATGAGATAAAATCAAGTTATAGTTTTAATCGGTTGGAGCGGAGGGCTGAAGGAATCAGTGTCCAAAGACCATGATGTATACGGTGAAAAGTATTCATCGCTTGACAACTCACACGCAGAGAAGACCAGCATGCATGATCCTGAGGATCAACCGATGGTCGATGCGTGGTGGAAAACGATCGATGTGCAACCATTAACGCCGATGTTTCAACAATATATCAAGCTACGCGAAAAGGTAAAAGATGCACTGCTTTTTTTCCGACTGGGCGATTTTTATGAACTTTTTTTTGATGATGCCGTGATCGCCAGTCGTGAGCTCGGACTTGTTTTAACCGGAAGGGATGGTGGGGGTGAAAAACGGATACCGATGTGCGGTATCCCTTACCATGCAGCCGAAAGTTATTTAAAAACATTGATTGAACGCGGCTATAAAGTGGCCATTTCGGAACAAGTAGAAGACCCGAAAACAGCGAAAGGTTTGGTCAAACGTGAGATAACGCGCATTGTTACGCCAGGCATGGTGATTGAAGAAGGCTTGCTGACAGAAGATCACCATTTTTTGCTCGGAGTATCTTGTATGTGGTTTGATCAAGGCGGTTCAGGTGAAGGGGTGTGGCAGTATGGCCTGGCGGCGATCGATGTTTCAACAGGTGACCATTATTTACTGATCGAACCCTTAAAAAATGTTTTGGAAGCGGTCGAAGAGATTTTGCATTTCCGTCCGCGAGAAATTGTTCTCCCGGCCCATGCCCCGGAAGCGCTTGTCAAAGAGATTCGGTATGATTCGGATGCGCTGCTGACGGTTTTGGAGATGGAAGAAGCGGATGAACACACACACGGCTCGAAGGAAGAAGCGGACGATGCAACGCTTCAGCCTGTGGTGCAGGCGGCTTCCCGTTTACTTCGGGAATATATTGAAAGACACAATCCGGCCGTTTTATCTGTTCTCCGACCTGCAGAGCACTATACACGCGCCCCTTATATGACACTTGATCCTTTTACACGTCGTAATTTGGAACTTTTTGAGACACGGTATCATGAACGTCGGGAAGGATCCTTGTTTATTCATCTCGATCACACCGTGACTGCACCCGGTCGGAGACTTTTGGCACAATGGTTGGAAAGACCGCTGACCGATCCCTATGGGATTGAAGCACGATTGCAGGCGGTAGAAATATTCGCGCGTCGCGCTGCGATGCGTCTAGCGATTGTCGGTTTATTAAAAAAAAGTTTCGATCTCATGCGTCTTGCTCAACGTCTTGCACTTGGGACCGTTCGTGCCCATGACCTGATGCGCCTTCATCAAACGCTTTTGGCAACGGTGCATATTGTTGATAGACTGACCCAAGAGGAGATGCTTCCACCCCTCTTGCAAGAGATCGCCACTGCTTCAGTGGACGAGCTGATAGAAGTTCGAGATAGATTGGCGCAAGCACTCAGTGATGACCCGGAGGAGCCAGGACGTGGTGGAACGTTTCGTGAGGGTTTTGATGATGAGCTAGACCATTTGCGCCATCTTGTTGCATCCAGCACAACGTGGCTCGAGTCGTATGTGCAGGCAGAACGTGATAGAACGGGGATTCGTTCTCTTAAGTACGGTTACAATAAAGTCTTTGGTTATTATCTGGAAGTTACGCGAGCCAACGTTCACCTCGTCCCAGACGATTATATGCGTAAGCAAACCCTTGCCAATGGCGAGCGTTATACAACAGAAGCCTTAAAAACGTGGGAAGAAGCGGTGAGTCAAGCCGCATCTGCCCTCGAAGAACGAGAAATACAGCTGTTTGAGGCATTGATCCACGACCTTAGAGCGCATACTGACGTTTTGATTGAATGGGGTAAAAGACTGGCCTTACTCGATGTTTTGCAGTCTCTGGCGGAAGTGGCGGTCTTAAGACGATATGTGCGTCCGGACTATGCACCCGACGGGTCACTCTACATTGGTGGTGGCCGGCATCCGGTCGTGGAAACGATGCTCCCTGAAGGGATGTTTGTGAAAAACGATGTGATCCTTGATCGAGAGGCAGATATGTTGCTTATTACTGGCCCGAATATGGCTGGGAAAAGTACAGTGATGCGGCAAGTCGCGCTCATACAGATCTTATTTCAAATGGGCTCTTTTGTTCCGGCCGATGCAGCGCGTCTACCGATTGTCGACCGTATTTTTACACGGATGGGTGCAGCTGATGATCTCGCCCGGGGAGAAAGCACGTTTATGATCGAGATGAAGGAGATCAATGTCGCGCTGCAGGATGCCACTCGACGCAGTCTCATATTGATTGATGAATTGGGACGTGGAACATCGACGGAAGATGGTTTGGCCATTGCCCAAGCTGTGATTGAATATATTCATCAAAGGCTTCGTACGAAAACCCTCATTTCTACACATTTTCATGAGCTTGCGGCGTTGGAAGGCAAACTGAGCCGCCTTAAAAATATGCATCTGGCAGTGGAAGAGAAAGAACACGAGATTCTTTTTACGCGCCGTCTAAAGAGCGGTGCGACGTCACGATCCTATGGCATCTATGTGGCGCGTCTGGCTGGTCTTCCGGCAGAAGTGATTAAACGCGCTGAGACTTTGGTCAAACAACACGCTGGGTATCGTTTAGAAGATCAGCCGACACTGTTTGCCTCAGACG
Organism: Candidatus Carbonibacillus sp.; assembly: GCA_034007185.1. Classification (GTDB taxonomy): domain Bacteria; phylum Bacillota; class Bacilli; order Thermicanales; family DSM-22653; genus Carbonibacillus. The sequence continues at coordinate 11,712 of JAVERJ010000013.1, forward strand.
AAAAGGAGATAGATGAAGACAACAGTGTCCCGCCTGCCTGTGTGGCGCTTGTCGAAGAGATCGCGCATCTCAATCTTTCTGAGATGACACCTATTGCCGCTTTGAACTGGTTGTATCGAGCGCAGGAACGTTTGCGCAAAGGAAGTGAATGATGATGAGTAAAATAGCGCTCATGCCGGAGACATTGGCCAATCAAATTGCTGCTGGTGAAGTCGTCGAACGTCCAGCCTCCGTCATCAAAGAATTGATCGAAAACGCTCTTGATGCTGGAAGCCGACATATCGCTGTCGATGTGGAAGAGGCTGGATTGCGTCTGATGCGCGTTGTGGATGATGGTGAAGGGATGAGCGGAGAAGAATTAGAACTTGCGTTTTTACGTCATGCGACTAGTAAATTGAAAAACGAACGGGATTTGTTTCAAATTCGCACGCTGGGCTTCCGTGGCGAAGCCCTTCCCAGCATTGCTTCGGTGTCGCGCTTACGAGCGATCAGTCGACCGCGCGGGGCAAGCACCGCAAACATGCTGGTCATAGAAGGCGGTAAACGCGAATCACTGCGCACCGTGGCAGCAAACGAAGGGACGACCATCGAGGTGCGCGACCTTTTTTACAACACACCGGCTCGGCTTAAATTTTTAAAGTCGCTGACCACAGAGACAAAGCATATGACGGATATCATGCAGCGTCTCGCGCTTGCACATCGACGTGTGCATATGCGTCTGACGCTTGATGGGCGAAATGTTTTTGTAACGCCTGGGGATGATGACCTCGATAATACAATTGTCCATCTGTTTGGGCGGGAAGTTGGCGAACATCTTTTGTATGGTTTTTCTGAGAGCGACGACATGCGCGTGGAAGGGCGTTTCGGTGAACCGCATCGTGCCCGCAGTCAGCGTAACTTTTATTTTTTTGTGAATGGTCGTCCGATCCGCTCTTCCCTTCTTCAAAAAGTGCTTCTAGATACGTACGGAACGCGCCTGATGCGTGGCGCTTACCCCTATGTCTTTTTATTTATCGAATTAGACCCCCAACTGGTGGATGTCAATGTGCACCCGGCGAAATGGGAAGTACGTTTTTCTAAGGAACAGAAGCTCATTGAACTGGTGACACATGCAGCCTCGCGCGCTTTAGCAAGCAGACCGCTCATACCCAGCGCACATGTTTTACGTGAAGAAGCCCCATCGTCAAAGATGCCATCTTTTGAGTATACAGGTTCTTTTCCCAGCGTTCCTGCATCGAAAAAGCGCCTGTCCCAAGATGGAAAGCAACCGAACCTCTTTCCCGAAGCGTCCCAAGATGTTCATCGAATCAAGCGCGCCACGCAACTTTTTCTTTCGACGCTTCAACAGACGGATCGTAAGCGGGTGACGCCGACCGCGCCAGCGGTTAGAGATCCCTCATCTCTTATCGATGTAGATGATTCGGTAGATGATCGCTTAGAAAAAAGGGTATCGAATCCAAATGTTCATCAGCGATCGGTTGAGAACAATGCGGGGAGCAGCTTTCCTGTGCTTATGCCGCTCGCGCAGTTACACGATTCATATATCATTGCTGAAGGGCCGGACGGACTGTATCTCGTCGATCAACATGCAGCAGCGGAGCGTATTCGTTACGAAACATTGCTTCGTGCCCATCAACAGGCTCCGCTGGGGGAAGAAGTGCGGACCTTACTTTGGCCGATCGAACTCACTTTACCAACCAATGAAGGACTTGATCCGGCGTGTGTTCTTCAAGTATTAGAAGCCTTTCATTTTCAAGGAACATTAAGCGCAGATGGGTCAACGTTATCCGTCACTGCCTATCCTGCGATGTTAAATGCCGAGGAAGTTCCGCAAGTTATCAAAGATTTGCTGGATGAAGCGTTCTTAGGATCATTCCTTGCATCGGCGTGTGATCCGGCGAGCTCAAAGACACGTCCATACGACAGATTGAACGATAAAAACGATCAAGCTGAAGATGGATCAAACGGGACGTTAGCGTCTTTGGATGCGACCGGTGTGTTTTTAACAAAAATCGCTACGCGTTTAGCGGAAAAACTAAAGACACAAGCATGTCACAGCTCTGTGACAGCCCAGGAACGGCTATCGATGGAAGAGATGAATTATTTGTTACGAGAACTTGCCCGTTGTGAAACACCCTATGTTTGCCCGCATGGTCGGCCAGTTGTGGTGCATTTTTCACTTCGTGATCTAGAAAAAATGTTTCGTCGAACTGTATGAGGATGGATCAAGTGCAAGGATCGTTGATGATAAACAGTGTTTTTGGAAACGGTGGGTGAAGATGAAGGGACAGGGTCCAAACGGCGTATCATCCAAAGATACCATGGCGATCGTTGTTACGACAGCAGAAAAGACAAAAGATGGGCTCACACATCGTGCGCAACGTTTCGCCCAAGCACATGGTTGGCGCTATGTGCCGCGCGCTGGGAAGTCTCTTGCTCGACTTTGTTTAGAGTACGAAGCGGAAGGTGTTTTCATCTTTGCCCAAGATGGCTTGACCTTTTACCGTAGTGAGGGACAAGCGTTTCGGTATACGCCGGGGATGGCTTACCTCCGTATAAAACGATTGGTAAAAGGGGAAAATGATCTAATGGTCGAAATCGCGCGTCTCCGTCCAGGGGATACGTTTTTCGATGCAACTTCCGGGTTGGGCGGTGACGCGCTCGTCGCCAGCTTCGTGGTCGGATCAGCGGGGCGAGTGGTTGCTGTTGAGGCGTCTTATCTTTTGTATGCGCTTGTTAAAGAGGGGCTCAAGATGTGGGCGGAGCAAACCAGTGCCTCTTTCTGGAGCAAACCGTCTGATTCTACGATCGGTGTCGACCACCCGCTTGGGAAAGGCATCACAGAAGCTACACATCGCATCGAGTTCCTGCACGGTGACCATCGACAGGTTCTTAGCAAGTTACCGGATCGGAGTGTCGATACTGTGTATTTTGATCCGATGTTTGAACGAACGGTTCACGCGTCGCATGGTACGGTCGATACGTTGCGTGTGTTGGGAGATAGCACCCCTATACAGGATGAAGCGATCGAACAGGCCTTGCGTGTTGCGCGACGAAACGTTATGATAAAGGAACGACCGGGAAGTCCACTTTTTGCGCGTTATGGATTTCGTCTTTATGCCCGGAAGGCTTCCTTTACATACGGGGTGAGAGAGATACTGTGACCCTTTCAGGACCGCTTGTTGTCATTGTTGGACCGACAGCTGTCGGAAAAACAGCTCTGTCGTTGTATCTTGCGGAACGTTTGAATGGTGAGATCGTCTCTGCCGATGCCATGCAAATATATCGTGGCATGGATATCGGTACGGCTAAAGTCGAACCTGAGATTCAAAAACGCATGCCACACCATCTCATCGATTGGGTCGATCCCCATCAACCTTACACCGTCAAGCAGTACCAAGACGATGCTTTAAAGGTCATCGCGCATCTTTATGAACGTCGTAAACTTCCGATCGTCGTTGGAGGAACGGGTCTGTATGTCAGCGCCCTTGTGTATTATCCTTTTTATCATTTTGGGGAGAACAAACCTCGTCTTCCAGTGCGCGCGCCCAAAAAAAGTCCTTTTCGGTTGATGATGATCGGTCTGACGATGGAACGATCCGTGTTATACAAACGTATCGATGCGCGCGTCGAGGAGATGATGCAAAGAGGGCTTTTAGAAGAAGTGCATCGACTCCTACAAGCAGGTGTCGATCCAGATGCGCAATCCATGCAAGCGCTCGGTTATAAAGAACTTGTCCCAGTTGTGCGCGGAGAGCGTCCATTGGATGAGGCCATCCGCATGATTCAAAAACGAACGCGGCAATATGCCAAACGTCAGCTCACCTGGTTCCGAGCGCTTGGAGATGTCAGGTGGTATGAGGTTCATGAGAAGGATACGATGCAAATTTTTCAAAAGATCGCCGAAGATGTAGCAGGATTTTTAAAGACGACGTCGAATGATACTCATTAAGTCGTCATGAGGAGGGACCTATAGACAATGAAACAGTCAATCAACATTCAAGATGCCTTTTTAAATCAGGTTCGTAAGGAGAACATTCCGATCACCGTCTATCTTGTCAATGGTTTTCAACTACGCGGTTTCATCCGCGGTTTTGATAACTTCACGATTGTGATCGAAACAGAAGGCCGGCAACAGCTCGTATACAAACATGCGATATCAACGTTTGCGCCTGCGCGTAATGTCAACTTGCAACAAAGTCAACAAGCGCTAGAAGCGGAACAAGCCAGCGGCAGTGGCGCTTAAAGCTTAAGCGCACGTTAACGAAAGTTTTGGAATGCGGCAAACGCATGAGGCGTAAGAGGCGTCTTGAATGCTACGGGGTTATCCGATGGATAACCCCGTTTTTGATGTTTTTGAGCGATTGATGGCCATCATAGGTCCCTGGTGGTCATACTTATAGCCTTTTTTCTCGAAAAGACGTCTCACGGTTGCTATTTTTTGGTATGATGTTGACAGGGTGATCTAAACGCTCGTGGATAAAATATTGCCTAAATCATGGGGGACTATTGAATCGCGCCATGATTTACTGGTATAATGAGAGTGGAAATGTATAACTTAGAGATGCAATAGATCATTTGTTTGGCCGGATCAGGCAAGGGAGGAAGCGCGTCTTTCTTCTTAATATATGGATTGCACCTCTCTTTTCAAGATAGAAAGGGGGATCCTAGATGCGAATCGAACGACTTACTTCAGATAAAGTTCGCTTTTTCCTTACGTTTGACGATCTCACTGAGCGTAATATTGATAAAGAAGATCTTTGGAAAGACATACCAAAGGTGCATGAGCTCTTTAATGATATGATGGAGCAAGCCTATTATGAAGTTGGGTTTGAAGTGAACGGGCCGGTTGCTGTGGAGGTCTTTGCCCTTCCTACACAAGGGATGGTGATCGTTGTAACGAAGGGCGATGAAGGTGAAGATATGACCGCTGATTTGGGTGAGGAGACCATCGAAATGGAACTTACCCTAGATGAACGGGAAGATATCGCCTGTGCCATTCGGGATTTTGAAGATGTCCTGAAAGTAGCAGAAAGAGTTTATCCGTACGTCGAAGATGCTGGTGAATTATATTATTATAAGGATCATTATGTGTTGTATTTTGAACCGCTGAAATTATCGTCTGAGCAGTTTCAATGGCTCGTAGCACTTCTTTCCGAATATGGAGAGATTGTTCCGGTGACCCGTGCGGTTCTTCAAGAATACGGGAAAACGGTCTTTAAAACATCGGCAATAGCTGAATTACTGCGTCTTTTCCATTCCTCATGAAGTTCGTGCCGCTTCTTTTTTCCAAAAAGGAAGCGGTATGTTTTTTTGCGACTTTTCTTCTCAAGAGAAGTCGTGTATACTTGAATATGGTTTCTGACCATACATCTTTACCAACATTATTTTATTACATTATTTTATTATAGAGGTGACCAACACATGCAAACAAGCCCGTCGGGGGCACCGTCGGAGGAGAAGAAAGAGCGCACAGAAAATCTTAATGTGCTCACTTCGACACAGGCCATTATTCGAGAGGCCTTGGAGAAGCTCGGATATGGAGAAGCGATGTATGAGCTTTTCAAAGAACCGATTCGGATGATCACGGTGCGCATACCTGTGCGCATGGATGATGGTTCGGTGCGTGTCTTTACAGGCTATCGTGCTCAGCATAATGATGCAGTCGGTCCTACAAAAGGCGGCATTCGTTTTCATCCTGATGTTACTGAGGACGAAGTGAAAGCGCTATCAATTTGGATGAGTTTAAAAGCTGGGATAGTCGATCTCCCGTATGGAGGTGCTAAAGGGGGGATCATTGTCAATCCGGCAGAACTTTCCTTCCGTGAACTTGAACGTCTAAGCCGTGGATATGTGAGGGCGATTAGTCAGATTGTCGGGCCGAACAAAGACATCCCAGCGCCCGATGTGGCGACAAATTCACAAATTATGGCGTGGATGCTTGATGAATACAGTCGAATTCGCGAACATGATTCTCCTGGTTTTATTACAGGAAAGCCGCTCGTTTTGGGAGGATCACAAGTACGCGAGACGGCTACAGCTCGTGGTGTGACCATTGTCCTCAGAGAGGCTGCACGTAAAATCGGACTTTCCATCGAGGGCGCTCGTGTTGTTATTCAAGGTTTTGGAAATGCTGGAAGTTATCTTGCAAAATTTATGCATGATGCAGGCGCCAAAGTCATTGCTATCTCTGACGTTTATGGTGGTCTGTACGATGAAAAAGGGCTTGATATTGACAGCCTCTTAGAAAAACGTGACTCCTTTGGAACGATAACACGACTGTTTAAAAATACGATTAGCAATCAAGAGTTGCTAGAGCTTGATACAGACATTCTGATCCCTGCAGCAGTAGAAAATCAAATCACCGCTCAAAATGCCCCGAATATCAAAGCCAAAATTCTCGTTGAAGCTGCCAACGGGCCGACCACATGGGAAGCGACCCATATCTTAACGGAGCGCGGTGTTCTGATCGTTCCCGATGTACTGGCCAGTGCGGGCGGCGTTACGGTATCGTACTTTGAATGGGTACAAAACAATCAAGGATATTACTGGACGGAAGAAGAAGTGATGGCCAAACTGGAGCAGACGTTGGTAAAGGCTTTTCATAACGTCGTTCGCATGTCTGAGATGCGTGGTGTGAACATGCGCCTTGCTGCCTATATGGTCGGTGTTCGTAAAATGGCCGAAGCGGTGCGGTATCGGGGCTGGGTTTAAGCAGTTCACTTGACGTGGGGCATGATGTTTGTTACGTTTATCATAAAACATAAGGCTCAAGAAGATCGTCCAAGATCTTTGAGCCTTTTTTTACCGGCCTGATGGTTGGCGATATGAACTGTGTAAAGAACTTTTAAGATATGGCGTATGCACGTATGAAAGTCAGGCAAGAAGGATACGCTGAACGAGAGAGAGGGGGATCATCATGCGCCGAGAAAAAGTAAAAATTACATGCAATCAATGTGGCGAAGTCTACATCTTACGAGGGCGCAGAATGCGCGATGGTCATATTGAGACCGGATTTGTACAATGTGTATGTGGGAATCAAGATGATTTTACAATTACGATGCTCGAAGAATCGGCTGAACTTGTCGGTCGATGACATCATACGATGACATCATAAATCGTTAACTCAGCAACCGCACCTGTTTGGTAGCGGTTGCTTGCGTTTTGAGGCCCTTATCAGGTGTATGGGTAGATCGTTCGTAGGTTGATGCGTGATGGATTGATGCTACATTCATGGATTGATGCCACATAGGTTGATGCTTCATGGCTTGCTGACTGATTGGATAGGCATAGGTGCGCGTCATTTGTGCACACTATGATTCAAAGAAGGAGGGAATGCGATGCGACTGCGCCATGTGTTGGGGTATGGTTTGGCGATTCTTTTATTAACGGTTGGTGTATACTGGGGATATCGTGAGACGCAGGAGAAAAATGCTCTTTTAATACGTGCTGAAAACCAGTACCAACGCGCATTTGCCGATCTCGTCTACAACATCGATCAACTCCATCGTGAACTTGGCAAAAGCCTAGCTTTAAATGGGGCGGCTCAGGTTGCACCGACGATGGCTACCATCTGGCGATTAAGTTATAATGCTCAAAACGCCGCGGGACAACTCCCTTTAACACTTTTACCGCTAACAGAAACGGAACAGTTTCTCTCACGTATTGGTGATTTTTCATTTCAAATGTTACGCCGTGATCTCCATGCTGAGCCGCCGACTGCGAAAGAAAGAAAGACGTTCCAGGAGCTTTATCGGGCAAGCGGTGATGTACGCGATACATTGAGGAAAATGCAAGAAGACATTTACACCCATAAACTGCGCTGGATGGATGTGGAACAAGCGCTTGCGCAATCAGAAATACAAGCCGATCAAGGTATCATCGACGGTATTCAAGAGGTTTCCAAACGTATTGAAGGGTACGAAGAAATTGATTTTGGCAATTTACCGCAGACGAGCGAAGCGCTTCGTATCATGCGTCTAAAATCCTTGGGTGAACCTACTATTGATGAAACAAAAGCAAAAGAGATTGCCCTTAAAGCTGTGGGCATCAAACAGCCAGCACACATCGATGTCATTCCCGTCGAAGATGAAGGCGTCCATCTTTATGATGTATCGATCGATGTAACCTCGGGTGATGGTGCCAATGGGGCGCGGTATACAGTAGAAATCGCACGTTCTGATGGGCGTGTTTTGTGGTGGATGAATGCACGTCCTTTGGGTAAACCGCGTTATACTGTGGAACAAGGATATGTCGTTGCTCTCCGTGCACTTCAGAGCCGTAACTATCCGCCACTCGAAAATGTGAAAACAGAACGGTATGGTACGAATGCCATCTACACGTTTGTTCCGATCGATCAAGGAATCTTGCTTTATCCTGACAACTTGGTCGTCAACGTGGCATTGGATCAAGGCGAGATCATCGGTCTCAATCAAACTGATTTTTTACTTTTTCATCGCCAGCGACATCTCGGTAGACCTGTATTAGGAGAGGCAGCCGCGCGC
>JAVERJ010000275.1:0-3010 GCA_034007185.1 Candidatus Carbonibacillus sp.
GAACAGGATCCGGCAAATCATTATGGTTAAAGTCTGTTCCCACCCGCACCCCATCACGAATGACCACGCGCCCCGGAACGCCGACAACTGTCGATCGTGCCGGAACATCTTTTAAGACGACAGAGCCTGCCCCGATTTTGGCGCAATCCCCAATCGTAATATTGCCCAACACTTTCGCCCCAGAAGAAACAAGGACATGATTACCCAGGGTTGGATGGCGCTTGCCGCTTTCTTTGCCCGTTCCCCCGAGGGTCACACCTTGATAAATCACACAATCATCACCAATCTCAGCCGTCTCGCCGATCACCACACCCATGCCGTGATCGATAAATAAACGTCTTCCGATCTTCGCACCTGGATGAATTTCGATGCCAGTCAAAAAACGAACCAACAGCGAGAGGATACGCGCCAAAAGCCGCATGCGGTGTCTCCATAAAAAGTGACTCACACGATACCACCAGACCGCATGTAGACCAGGATACGTCAATAAAATGTCCAGCACTCCACGTGCAGCCGGATCGAGTTTGCGTACATTGGCAATATCTTCCTGAATCATACGAAACACCACACTCTACCTCCTCTCATGGTTCATGCGTTGAAAACATCCTCAAATATTTGTAAAAAAACCGTCTCGCTTGAGACGGCAGCTTCTCATCCAACGCAAACATTTCTCAACCTATTCTCATTTTATCTTGGTTCTTCTAGTTTCGCAAGTGTTTGCGAAAGACGTTCTCGTACAAAGGAAAGACCGAGTAGCGAAAGTGTTTGATCAAGCTCCGGTCCATGGGCCAGGCCAGTAACCGCAATACGAATAGGCATAAAAAATGCTTTTCCTTTGATACCAGAGGCTTTTTGTTGCACTTTGAGTATCTCCTTCACCACTTCAGGTGCGATCTCTTTCTCTTCATCATGCGTCTTGGCAAGCGCAGAAAAAGCATCGCTTACAGCACGAAGGACACGTTTGCTCGTCTCTTTATCCAAACCTTCTTCAAGCCAAACATCATCAGTGAAAGAAATAGAAGCATTCAACGTATCCGGAGCAAAGCGCACTTTGAAGAACAAATCCGCGCGTTCGACAAGCTCCGCCGCATAGGAAAGCTCTTTCTGATATAAAGCAGCGACACGGACCACCCAAGACCAGAGCGCTAAAGGTGGATCGACTGGTGCCGAAGGATAGCGCTTTTGTATATATGGATAAGCAACCTCGGCAATCCATGATGGGTCCACTTTCTGGAGATAATGATGATTCATCCACATCAATTTTTGCCTATCAAATACAGCAGGACTTTTGGAAACACGCGATAAATCGAAACGTTCAATGAGCGCATCGAGCCCAAAAAGCTCTTCTTCTCCTGGCGGTGACCAACCGAGCAGTGCAATAAAGTTAACAAGCGCTTCCGGCAAATATCCAAGCGCCCGATATTGTTCGACAAATTGAATCGTTCGCTCATCACGTTTACTCATTTTTTGTTTATCTTCATTTAAGATCAGTGGAAGATGCGCAAATATCGGCGCTTCCCAAGCAAAGGCTTCGTAGATCGCCAGCTGACGGGGCGTATTCGACAGATGTTCTTCACCGCGTATCACATGTGTGATACCCATCAGGTGATCATCAATCGTCACCGCAAAATTATACGTTGGCATCCCATCTTGTTTGATGATCACGAAATCACCGATATCATCCGAACGAAAAACTACATCCCCGCGAATGACATCTTTGATTTCATATGTTTTCCCTTCGGGAACACGAAATCTGAGCGCATAAGGCATTCCCGCAGCGATGCGCGCATTTCGTTCCGCAAGGGGCAAGTGCGCACAGCGCCCACTGTATTTGGGGGCCACGCCTGCTTTGAGCATCGCTGCCCTTTCTTCTTCGAGCATTTCCTCCGTACAAAAGCACGGATATGCAAGATCCTTATCGACCAGTTTTTGCGCATACATGTGATATAAGTCTAGGCGTTCTGAGGAGCGATACGGTGCATGCGGACCACCTCGATCGACCGACTCATCCCAACGAATGCCCAGCCAAGCCAAATTCTCCAATTGCGAGGCTTCTGCATCTTCCACATGACGCTTTTGATCGGTATCCTCGATACGAATGATGAAGTCTCCCCCGTGTTTTCTGGCAAACAAGTAATTAAAAAGAGCCGTTCGAGCTCCGCCGATATGTAGATGTCCGGTCGGAGACGGCGCATAACGCACACGAACGTTCAATGTTTTTCACTCCTTTGATACTGCTTGCGAACTGTATCTCTTGCCATACGCATCGGTTGACTTAGGAGCAACAAGTACAACGGCATAGGCTTGAACCCCTTCGCCGCGACCGACAAACCCCATACGCTCCGAGGTGGTCGCCTTAATGCTGACCGCCTCACTGGAAACATCCAGCAGAGGGGCGATCGTCGAACGCATCGTCTCAATATACGGAGCAATCCGCGGTTTTTCTAAAACAACCGTCATATCGGTATTGATGAGTTGATACCCTTTTTCTTCGACCATTTTCTTTGCAAAACGAACGATTTCTTTACTGTCGATGTTATGATATTGCGGATCGTGAGGCGGAAAATATTTACCGATATCCCCCAAGGCTAACGCACCCAACATTGCATCCGCCAGCGCATGCAGTAGCACATCGGCATCGGAATGACCGATGGGCCCTTTTTCATAAGGAATGGTTACGCCACCTAAAACAAACGGTCGTCCTTCTTGAAGTTGATGAACATCATAACCGAAGCCTATGCGTATCATCCGATCCTCCCTCTTCTATACCTTGACGAAGCAGTACTTCGGCCAGCGCCAAATCAAACGGTGTTGTCACCTTGATATTGGCTTCCTCCCCAAGTACAGCCACAACACGCTTACCAAAGCGCTCCAAAAGCATCGCTTCATCTGTAACCTCTAGGTTCAAGGCTTGTCCCATATCCAGCATCGTTAAAAGTGTCTGACGATGAAAAAGTTGGGGCGTCTGCACGGCGACAAGTGTGTTTCGAGGAAGCGTTACACTGACGCG
>JAVERJ010000276.1:0-3000 GCA_034007185.1 Candidatus Carbonibacillus sp.
CACGTTTTATTATAAAGGCCAAGTGCTCAATAAACCGTCTGACGGTAAAGAGCGCAAAGTCATCTCCAGTTTTGTATTACTGCCCTGACAAGTTATATCTTGCTTTGTGCACTTAAAAGTCTTTTTTGGAACTGCCAAGCATGACGACACATATCTTTTAGATCATATGCTGCCTGAAAGCCGAGCAAACGCTCGGCTTTGTCTGTTGCAGCAAACGAAACGGCAACATCGCCCGGGCGGCGCGCAGCGATCGTATAGGGTACCGATATCCCGTTGACTTCCTCAAATGTACGAATGACTTCTAGCACACTCGCGCCTTTACCCCGCCCTAGATTAAAAACTTCGTATCCGCCATGGCGCAGGGCGTAATCAAGCGCAAGCACATGGCCGCGCGCGAGATCAAGCACATGGATATAGTCCCTCACACCCGTGCCGTCCGGTGTCGGATAATCGTTACCAAAAACATACAATGTTTCCCGCAGTCCAGCAGCGACTTGCATGACATAAGGCATTAAGTTATTGGGAACACCTTGCGGCATCTCGCCTATCCATCCACTTTCATGCGCACCTACAGGGTTAAAATAGCGTAAAGAAACGATTCGAAACCGCTCATCGCTGTTCGCCAGATCACTTAAAATCTCTTCAATCATAAGCTTCGTCCGACCGTATGGATTGGTCGGAGCTGTCGGCGCCGTTTCTGAAAATGGAGGCTCAGATGCTTCACCGTAGACGGTCGCCGAAGATGAAAACACAATCGTAAAAACTTCATGTTCACGCATCGTTTGAAGCAAAATAATCGAACCTGTGACATTGTTTTCATAGTAATCAAGCGGGCGTGCAACTGATTCACCCACCGCCTTGAGACCCGCTAAATGAACGACAGCTTCCGGCTTTGCCGCAAGAAACACATTGCGTAGCGCCTCACGATCGCGAATGTCTGCGGGGAAGAACGTCAATCGTTCTAGGGGGATACCTTTTTGCTTGACCAATCGTTTTAAGACTTCCAAAACATTCTCCTGCGTATTGATAAGATTATCCAAAAGAATGACGTCATACCCGGATTCTATGAGGGCCATGGCTACATGCGATCCTATATATCCCAAGCCTCCAGTTACAAGAATGCGCATACGTCTACTCCTTCCATGCCCGTATGTAATCAAATTCATGCAAAGCCTCCACACGTATTGTATCATGTTTCATCCTTTGCCGCACCATATGTTTGCACGCACCGATGTGGGCGGATGTGCATAGGCTAGGGCTGAGGTGAGGTGACGGTCATGCTCATTCGATTAAAAGCTTTAAGTTATGCTTATGTGACCAAAGAAGGCGCACATCAAGCATTAAGCGACATTCATTTTTTCGCGCAAAAAGGTGAATTTATAACGCTTGTAGGGACATCTGGAGGTGGTAAGAGCACCATTCTCTCCCTCATCGCCGGGCTTTTAAAACCGACACAAGGCTCCGTAGAAATCGGAACAACGTCCGGGACGCAGCGAGCAGTCATTGGCTATATGCTGCAACACGATTATTTGCTCCCCTGGCGTACGATTTTAAAGAATGTTCTTTATGGATTAGAGATCCGAAAATCAATGCGTCCAACCGACATTGAAAGAGCCCATATTCTTTTAGATGAGGTCGGTCTTGCTGGTTATGCCAAGCGCTATCCTCACGAGCTTTCCGGCGGACAAAGACAACGGGTCTCGCTCGTACGCACGCTCATCACCGATCCTGATATCCTTCTATTGGATGAACCGTTTTCGGCATTAGATTATACGACGCGGCTCAAACTAGAAGATCTGCTTTTTAATCTTCTCCACCGGTATCAAAAAACAGTTGTTCTTGTCACCCATGATATTTCTGAAGCAATCGCCTTATCGGACCGCATCTATGTCCTTGGTGGAAAGCCGGGACGGATCGTTCAAGAAGTCCGCATTCCAGAACAGTTACGCCAAGCTTCTCCGCTGGCACGTCGGCGTATCCCCCATTTTCAAAGCATATTTCAAGAGATTTGGGAGGTGATGGAACGCTATGCCTCGGCTGACAGCGAACGCTTCGCGCATGGCTCATGAGCAAAAAAATGGCCATGAGGACACACCCAATCAGGAAATGATACGCTCATCAACCCATCCGCTCTTGTCTGAGTCAACCAAAGGTGAACTCGATCTTCAAACCCTGTATGCCCGTCATCAACAAATAGAAAGACGCAAAACGCGGTTCATTCGTCTTATACAATTGCTTTTGCTCATTTTTTTCATCGTGACGTGGCAAATCGCAGCAAGCCACCAGTGGATCGATCCGCTCCTTTTCAGTACCCCAGAGAAGGTTCTTACTCAAGCGTTCAAACTGTATGAAGAAGGAACACTCCTCGGACATATTTTCACGACTGTCTGGGAGACATCCGTTGGTTTCATCTCTGCAACGGTTTTAGGTGTTATTTTAGCAGCCCTTCTTTGGTTTTCACCAATGTTATCACGTATCTTCGACCCGTACATTGTTGTATTCAATAGCATGCCAAAGGTGGCGCTGGGTCCTTTGTTTATTGTCATCTTTGGTAGCGGAGCGCTATCGATTATAATGATGGCCATCTCAGTTGCTGTTATCATCACAACGCTCGTCGTCTATGGTAGTTTTCGAGAAACAGATAAAAATTGGATCAAAATGGCTCAAACATTTGGTGCCACGCGTCTTCAGCTTTTCCGCACGATCGTCTTTCCTGCCAGTATGCCGACGATCCTTTCCGCTTTAAAAGTAAACGTCGGCTTGGCTTGGGTCGGCGTCATCGTCGGAGAGTTCCTCGTCTCTAAACGTGGACTCGGTTATCTCATCATCTACGGCTTTCAAGTATTTAACTTTACGCTTGTCATGCTCGGGCTAGTCTTGATCAGCATACTTGCCACATTGATGTATCAGCTTGTGGCTCATATCGAAAAACTGAGCATGCGGTTTAAGATGTAAGGATAAGTTCCATATCGACGCCCGCACCATCGACCGTCAATGTTT
>JAVERJ010000277.1:0-2994 GCA_034007185.1 Candidatus Carbonibacillus sp.
CGATCATGATCAAGCGATGAGACGCCATTCGATGGACCTTGAGATGAACGATAACGATATAAGAAACACAAAGAAGAGGTGCGTCACGAGATGTTCGATCTACATGGTCAAAATGTGATCATCACGGGTACTGCTCGGGGCATCGGTCGCGCCACAGCATTATTATTTGCCAAGCGCGGGGCGCGCGTGGCGCTTGTTGACAAGTGCCAAGAAGAAGGCGAAACCGTTCGAGCGTTAATTCAAAAAGAAGGTGGAGAGGCTGTTTTTTGGCCGATCGATTTATTGGCTGCGGATGCAACACGTCAGATAAAGCATGCTTTTTTGGATTGGACAAAAGATCCGCTTCATGTACTGATTAATAACGCCGGTATCGGTTGGCGAGAGCCTTTTGCAACCCGCCCCCAAGAAGAATGGGATGAGATTCTTAAGCTGAATTTGACCATACCCTATGCACTTGTTCAAACGTTTTTGCCATATTTTGCAGAAGGTTCGGCGATTATCCATATTGCTTCAACCCGTGCACTGATGTCCGAACCGAATACGGAACCTTATAGTGCTTCCAAAGGTGGTCTCGTCGCTTTAACCCACGCCATGGCCATGACCCTTGGCCCGCGTGTACGGGTGAATGCCATCAGTCCTGGGTGGATCCATACGGGTGGTGAGCCACCGACGGCAGGCGATCATGCGGCACATCCCGTTGGGCGTGTCGGACGTCCGGAAGATATCGCTTATGCAGCTTTGTTTCTAGCTTCGCGCGAAGCTGGTTTTATTACAGGCATCAATCTTGTGGTGGATGGCGGGATGACGCATAAGATGATCTATCCGTAAACCTTATGATCTGAATCGATCGCATCATTGCTTTCTGAAAAAAGGGGTGTGTCTGATGGAGGAACTGAAGCCATATCAAATTGATGATTTGTACGAGATGAAGTGGGCAGATGAGGTTGTTCTGCATCCGTCCGGGGATAAAGTGATCTACAGCGTGCGATGGATTGCAAAAGAGGAAGATACGTACCACTCGTACTTGGCATGGGTCGATCTTAAGGAAAAAACGCGCGCGGTCCGTCTAACGTACGGAAAGGGTCGTGATAGGCATCCGCGTTTTTTACCAGATGGGCGAACAGTCGCTTTTATTTCCAATCGTGAAGGCGTCGATGCCCTTTATGAACTTCCATTAGATGGAGGAGAAGCGCGACGAGTTACGGAGATCGAGGGCGAAGTGCAACGTTTTTTTGTAACGGCATCGGGCGGGGCATATGTTGCTCTGGTTCGGATGAAGCCGAAGGAAGCAGTGCCACAAAATGATCTGAAACATCTGGGACCACGCGTCGTAGAGCGTTTGCGCTATAAAAGCGATGGTCGCGGCTTGCATGATGATGCTTATAGCTGCCTGATATGGATCGAACGTCAAGGTGGTAAAGCGACCATATTGCTGGATCATTTAGATGACATTGGTGATGTGGCTGTTAGTTTAGACGGTCATGATATCGCATATACGGTCAACAAGAGTGAAGATCCTGATCGAGTGTTTCGACAAGATATAGTCATGGCGAGGGTCATTCAATCGGAACGAGGCGTAAAAATAGGTGCAACCAGTATTCCGACCATGGATTGGAAGGAACAGTATACGTTTGATGCACTGATTTTCCATCCAACGCAACCTGTGCTTTTCGCGCTTGGGCACGATTATACCTATGCCGGTGCGACGATGCCTCATCTTTTTGCCATGTCATTTCAAGACCCACCCCAACGTCTTACGCAAGAAGTCCCGTTCTATTTTGGGGATGCGTTGATCGGGGATATGGTGAGTGGAAGCGCAGGACCAATCCTGCGCTTTAGTAAAGATGGCAACAGACTTTTTGCACAGATCAGTGAACATGGAAACGTTCATATAGCGTATGCGGATGTTTCCACAATGGATGCCTTTGTGGGAAGTGAGGGCGATACACCTGAAGAAAACAAGACCGCGGAGAAGATCCAAGGCTTTTTAACGTTTGAGACAATCTCTTTTAAACGGGGACATCTGTACACTTGGGACGTTCATCCCGATGGTAAAACAGTGTTTGCCTTCTACAGCGCACCAACCCATAACGGGAGATTGGTCGGTATAGATATGGAAACAGGGACGTATGTGACGTATGAAAAGCCGAATGATCTGCTTGAACGTAAACGATTGGTGAGTCAACCCGATATGTTTTGGATTTCTAGTTTTGATGAGACACCGCTTCAGGGATGGTTGATGCGTCCGGTGGGTTTTAGAGAAGATGAACGTTATCCATTGATTTTGACGATTCATGGCGGTCCCCATGCGATGTATGGTGAGACTTTTTTCCATGAGTTTCAAATTTTGGCCGGGAAAGGGTATGGCATTTTGTATGTGAACCCACGTGGGAGCTTGGGTTACGGTCAGACTTTTGTCAATGCTGTACGCGGTGATTATGGCGGGAATGATATGCGCGATCTGATGCATGCTTTGGATGTGATCATCGAGCGTGAGCCGTGGATCGATGCTTCTCGTTTGGCAGTGATGGGTGGAAGTTACGGCGGTTTTATGACAAATTGGATCATTGGTCATAGCGATCGTTTTCGTGTGGCCATCACCGATCGATCGATCAGCAACTGGCTTAGTTTTTACGGCACGAGTGATATCGGCACATTTTTTACGGAATGGGAAATAGGTGCCCATCTCTATGATGATCCTGAACGCCTTTGGCATCATTCCCCTTTAAAATACGCGTCGCAAGTGAAAACACCTGTACTCATCATCCACAGTGAGCAAGATCTGCGGTGTCCCATCGAACAGGCTGAACAGTGGTTTGCGGTACTTAAAAAACTAGGGAAGAAAGTGCGTTTTTTGCGATTTCCGGATAGTAACCATGATCTGTCGCGAAGCGGAAAGCCTTCTTTGCGCAGCGCGCGGCTTGAGGCGATGGTTGATTGGTTAGACGCTCATATAAACGTTTGATGCACTCGATGAACGGTGTCATCAACAGG
>JAVERJ010000278.1:0-2985 GCA_034007185.1 Candidatus Carbonibacillus sp.
AGCGCGAACGCTCCACACCGGTCGCGGTGGACGCCCGGGTCGAGTGTATACACCTGCAGAAAAAGCAGTGAACCTTTCCTTCCCACCGCGTGATTATGAAAAATTATCGGAAATAGCGATCAAGAGCTTGGAGTCTTTCGGCATAAAAGGGGAAGAAACGTTCGCCAAACAAGGCGAAGAAGCCGGTTATCAAGAAGCCATGCGCTATATTGAACAACACGGTCTCGATGTCACCCGTTTAACGCTCGAAGAAGTCATTGAGCACGCGCAAAAGATCACTGGAGACAATGGATTGTTGCCAAGTTTTGAACCGATCGATGCGTATAGTTTCCGTTTTCACGTTCACGGTTGCACCTACCGTGAATTGATCGATGGACACCCAACCGTCTGCACCATGCATCACGCGCAGCTTAAAGGCATTTTTCGTGCATTTCTTGGAAAAGTGGATCTTTTAGAGACGAACTCGATGCTTGAAGGTGCAACATCTTGCAGTTATATCGTCGTCCAACTGCCTTAAGATCCATTGCCTTTATACAGACAATCCGTTATAATGTCAGTAATCTACTTTAGCGTGAAAAGAGTCACATATACCGAAACGAACACGGAGGTGCTGTGGATGGCGCGTATGTTTCGCGTGCTCGCCTATATTTCGTTGGTTGCCGCATTGCTTGCCTTTTGGGGCAACTTGATTCCGATGTCCCTGATTTTTTTCGGCCAAACAGTTGTGTTTGCTGCACTCAGTTATTTATCGTTATCTGAACGTATGTACCTGCTTATTTTCAATGCCTACATGGTTGTCTTTTTCGTAACCTTTATGTATTACATCTTTTTTGCCATTCCTTTAACAGGTCCTGTCGCTCAAGGGTAAGACAAAAAAGAATGACTTTACACATACTTGCTTTTCATAAAACATTGGCGATATAGTAAAAGGAGCGCGCGTCTTAAGCAGCGCTCCTTTTCATATGGTAACCTACGATGATCTATCCGTACGGCCTTAGTGGATTTCTGCACGGTGTTCTTCTGTATCTTCCGATACTTCGCGAATCACTGTGTCGATGTACTTTCGTGCTTCCCCATGTTCCGTTAAATCTTTCACAGCGATGATTCCAACCAATCGATTGTTTTCAACGACTGGAAGACGGCGGATCTGTCGTTCGGACATGATTTTTGCTGCTTCCCGCGCGGAATCATCGGGATGAATCGTGTGCGGGTTCGGTGTCATGACTTCTGTGATGCGAACCTCACCCTCTTTTCCCATTCGGACATGGCGAATGACGATGTCCCGATCGGTAACAATACCAAGCAACGCCCCATCCTCACTGACGATGGGCAATGCTCCGATGTCATGCGTATGCATCAGCTCGGCGGCGCGTTTTACAGAATCATGCGGTTGAAGCGTGATCACACGCGCGGACATAGCATCTCGAACACGTACCATATGAACACCTCCTCGATATGATCTATCCATTAATGTATCCGACTCCCCATATACCATACACACTAGACACATATCACCATCGGGATTATATCCGATTGAACATCTTCTAACCATGGCTTACGTACGGAGGGAAACGTTTTGCAACGAACCGCACCCGATTTTTTGTTCTTATTTTTAACACTTCTTTTCACGGCTTTTGGTCTGGTCATGGTCTTATCTGCCTCCCACGTCATCGCTTACCGAGAGTATGGCGATGCCACCTACTTTTTAAAGCGTCAAGCGATGTGGGCCGCCTTGGGCATCGTCTTTATGATCGTGACCATGAATTTGAATGGACGCATGCTCAAAAAACTGACGCCTTTTTTGCTACTCGCAGCCTTTTTAATGTTATTTACGGTCTATCTTCCAGGTCTAGGTGTTGAAGCTTATGGCTCACTCCGGTGGGTTCGCATCGCCGGATTCAGACTCCAACCTGGAGAAGTCATCAAACCAGCCCTCATCCTCTACATTGCCTCTCTTTTAGAGAAAAAAGGTGAGACGATACGCCACTTTAAACGCGGTCTTCTGCCACCGCTCCTTGTCACAACCTTGCTTGTTTTGCCGGTCGTACTGCAAAGAGATTTGGGTACGGCCATGATCGCCTTGATGACCGTGATGGTCATGTTATTTGTCGGAGGGGCGCGCTTGTTACATATGTTGCTGCTAGGACTTGGGACCATGTTATTCGCCGGTCTGTTTATCCTTATGTTCAGTTATCGTTTAAAACGTATCTCAGCGTTCCTCGATCCATGGCAGGATCCTTTGGCTGGCGGCTATCAACTCATACAATCACTGTATGCCATCGCGCACGGTGGTCTATATGGAAGTGGGCTTCAATCCATTCAGCAATATTTTTACTTGCCTTTTCCCTATAACGACTTTATTTTTGCGATCATCGCTGAACAGCTCGGCTTTATAGGGGCAGGGGCCTTTATCCTTCTATATGCTTTATGGATCGTCCGAGGCATCATCATCAGCGTCCGAAGTGGTGATTTTTATAGCCAATTGATTGGCGTCGGGAGCATATCGGCCATTGCGATCCAGGCGCTTGTGAACATGGGCGCGGTGACAGGATTGATGCCCATTACCGGTGTGACCTTGCCGCTCATCAGTTATGGTGGATCGTCCATGATCATCACCTTTTTTTTAAGTGGGCTCATTTTAGGCGTCAGCCGCACACAACGAAACGATCAAAAAAAATCGCTTCCCCCGCTCGATCCCATCAGCCATCAAAGAAAAGCCTTTTTTTCTTAATACAAAACGACCCATCCCTTATGCGCGCCAACACCTCATGCATGAAATAGGAAAAAAGGTCCAGACTACGGAAAGAAGTGGTACGAACAGGCACACCTAAAGGTAGTGCTTGTCCAGCATACCATCGATCGAGGTGACAACTGTGCCCTGGATGCGGTCTAAAATGAAAAATCAAATCGTCATGCATTATGAATCGCTGGCGCGTGAACACGATCAAAAAAAGAGAAAACGCCCCACTACACCGCTTCCAAGAC
>JAVERJ010000279.1:0-2967 GCA_034007185.1 Candidatus Carbonibacillus sp.
AGATCTTCACAGCTATGAAGACATTGCCAACCAACCGGATGTGAAGGTTGCAGTCATGTCTGGAGCGATCGAAGAGGAGTACATGTTAAAATCTGGCATTAAGGAAGATCAGATCGTCACGGTACAGGATCAACCTGCAGCGATCTCCGCCTTAAAGACGAGACGGGTCGATGCCATTACGATGACAGGGCCATCGCTACAATCTATGCTGGACGCTGCCGATGATCCAGATATTGAACGGGTGATGGATTTTAAACAACCTGTGATTGACGGAAAAAGTGTACGCGGCTACGGTGCTGCAGCCTTTCGGCCAGAAGATAAAGATCTCGCCGATCTTTATAATCAAGAACTACAAAAGCTTAAAGATTCCGGGGAACTTTTGAAGATCCTTGAACAGTTTGGCTTTACAGAACAAGAGCTTCCGGGTGATAAAACAGCTGCGGAACTATCGAAAGAATGATCTTACCGATTAAAAAATAGATGTTTGCTCAAAGGGGGTTGGCACAGCGCTTAAATAAGCGCCGCGCTCCATGACATCTCTAGAGACGCTTATACGTATATTACCATCCCTGATGAAGGGGTTGATGGTCACACTTGAAGTTTTTTTCCTGGGCAGCGTGATTGCCGCTTTGTTAGCGTTTATTGCGGGTATGATGCGACTTTCGAAATTTCGTATCGTCCGTTTTGTGGCTGCTGTCTATGTTGAGTTTTTTCGCGGCACGTCACTGCTCATACAGTTGTTTTGGATCTTTTACGTGTTACCATTTTTCGGAGTCGATCTGAGCGCGATGATGGCCGGTGTCTTGGCCCTAGGTTTAAATTATGGCGCCTATGGATCAGAAGTCGTTCGCAGTGCTATCCGTGCTGTACCCAAGGGGCAGACGGAAGCAGCGATTGCCTTGAATATGGCTCCAACACTTCGTTTTCGACGCATTATTTTGCCTCAAGCATGGCCGCTTATGATTCCACCGTTCGGCAATCTCCTCATTGAGCTACTCAAAGGTACATCACTCGTTTCGCTCATCACATTGAGTGATCTTACATTTCAAGCGATGAGTTTGCGGACGACAGTGAGTAAGCTCGAGATACCGATTTTTGCCTTGCTGCTTATCATCTACTTTGTCATCGCTTATGCAGTGACACTTATCATGCGCGCCATGGAGAAAAAAGCGACGGTCGGACGGGTGTAAAACACGTCGGAGGTAGATCATCACACATCGTCTGTCGAGCCAAAAAATGCTAGAGGATGGGATGGGCAACAATCGTAGCGCAAGGGGAGAAGTGCATGAACGAGATATGGAATTGGCAGACTGCTCAAGATGTTTTTTGGAAACTGATTAAAGTTGTGCCGGTGACACTGGAGGCAACGTTTCTAGGTTTTGCCCTTGCTGCAGTGCTGGGGCTCGTGTGGGCGCTGATGCGGCGCAGTACATTCCGTCCGATCTCGCTTCTGGCGTACTGGATGATCGAGTTTGTGCGCTCTACACCGCTTCTCGTCCAACTGTTATTTCTGTATTTGGCTTTACCGCGTTTCCCGGTATTTGTTATCGGTGTGACCGGATTAGGTCTTCACTACAGTGCTTATTTAGCAGAAGTGTACCGTGGGGGCATTGAGGCGGTGGCCCAAGGTCAATGGGAAGCAGCCCGAGCTCTTAACTTTTCCCCTCTTAAAACTTGGACGCGAATTATTTTGCCTCAAGCCATACCACCGATTATCCCAGTTATGGGGAACTATTTGATCGTCCTTTTTAAAGAGACACCGCTTCTGTTTGCCATTAACGTTGTAGAGATGATGTCCGTGGCTAAGAAGTTTGGCTCTCACACCTTTCAGTATACGGAAGCTTACACCATTGTCGGCGTGCTTTTTTTCCTGATGAGTTACCCTTCGTCACTTCTTGTTCGATGGGCTGAACGGCGTATGGCGCTTAAGCATTGAAGGATGTATGGTCCCGATCCACAATCGATAAAATCATGAAAGCTATGAAACGATGAAAGGGTGATCCGGATGGCACTGCCTAAAGTATTATCGCGGCAGGGGAATGCTCGAAAACAGCAAACGCACCTCATAAAAAAGACGCAGGATGGTTCAGCACAACGGTCCATGGAGACGACGCCAGTGGTACGCTACCGAGGTGTCAAAAAATCGTTTGGTGCGGTCGAAGTGCTAAAAGGGATCGATCTGGACATCATGCCTGGCGAAAAGGTGGCGGTGATCGGTCCTTCCGGCTCTGGCAAAACGACGTTGGCGCGTCTTTTGATGACACTGGAACGTCCGAGCGCCGGGATCATTGAGGTGGAAGGAGAGCCGCTGTATCATAAACGCGTCGGTGAACGGCTTGTACCGGCCGATGAGCGCCACATCGCTCGTGTCCGCAGTAAAATTGGGATGGTTTTTCAGCATTTTAACCTGTTCCCCCATCGGACGGTCTTACAAAATGTGACGGAAGCGCCGATCCATGTCAAAAAAATGCCCAGACGGCTCGCTGAAGAAAAAGCGCGAGCGATGTTGGAAAAGGTTGGTCTCATCGAGCATATCGACAAGTATCCTGGGCAACTGTCCGGAGGTCAAAAACAGCGTGTAGCCATTGCTCGAGCGCTTGTGATGGAACCTAAGATCATGCTCTTTGATGAGCCGACCAGTGCGCTTGATCCAGAACTGGTAGGAGAAGTCTTGGCCGTGATCAAAGAGATCGCCGAAAAAGGTGATATGGCCATGATGCTTATAACCCACGAGATGCAGTTTGCACGTGAAGTGGCTGACCGTGTTCTTTTTACAGATGGCGGCAAAATCGTTGAACAAGGAACGCCCGATGCGATCTTTGAGCATCCCAAAAGTGAACGGTTGCAAGCATTTCTGTCGCGTTTTCGGGGTGGTTTTGGTGGTGGCGATCAATGAACGGTTCGTATCGAATGCGTCATCCGCAGATGAAGGATGGCGCATCGATGCACCATCTGATGACCGTAAGT
>JAVERJ010000014.1:0-19875 GCA_034007185.1 Candidatus Carbonibacillus sp.
TGTTGTGCCCCTTGCGCTAAAGAAGATGCACCGTTTTGAACATCATGTGCACCTTGTTGAAACGTTGAAAGATTGGTGTTGAGCGTAGCTAACCCTTTCCGCAAAGTCTCAGCACCATCTTTCACTTTTACAGAACCTTCATGAGCACTGGCAAAGCCGACTGCCAACTGATCGATGTTTGAAAATAAGTTTTCAATATAAACTTTTCTCAGAGCATCTGCCACCTGGGTTCGCAGTTCCACTGCACCGGATTTACCGATTTGTGCCGCCAAAAAATTATGCCCTTCATTAGGCTCATAAATCAGTTCTGGCACGAGTGGTTGGGGATCGAGAACTGTGGTGGCGCGTTTTGAAAAATCCGCAGGCACAATCACCGCAAAATAATATTGACCGTTTTCCAAACCTATTTGTGCTTCTTTTTCTGTTACGACGTGCCAGTCGAACTTTTTATCTTTCAGCAAACGCTCTTCTAAATCATTACCAATGTGTAATGTTGTCCCATTCCATGACCAGCCTTCATCTTCATTCACAAATGCTACTGGAAGGTCTTCCAGACGACCATAAGGATCATAAAAGGCGCCTAAAAACAGACCGCTATATAAAAATGGGATCAATAAAAGGACAATAAAAGTCGCTCGAAACAACACATTTTTATTAAAGTGAGCCAGTTCAGCGCGAAATGCTTGCCATAAGCGCACGTTCATCCCTCCTATCAATCAATCGTTCTGATACATACCGTGTTGAACGGACGCTGGGCTCACTTTTACTCAGTGCTCTGTTGAATACCTTTGATAACAAAATCGTAAAAAAAAGTAGCAATTTCTTCATCACTGAGCGGTGGATGATGTTTCTCCCAGTCCACAATCAGTGCTCTGTATAGTTTCAATAAAGAAAACGCCAGTAATTCACTCTGTAACGGCTTGATTTCGCCAGCGCGTATCCCTTCATCAAGTCTGTTTTGTATCGCACAGACAATCGCCTGCTCTACACGAGACAAGGCCACCTTGGTCTCTGGCGTCCCCAACGTTTTAAGTTCCTCCGTCAACTTAGCCAGTAAGACATGCTCCTTCCGAAAAGTGAGCAATGAATACAGTGCTTCATGCAAAACCTCTGCGAGTGGACGAGGGCTTTTTAAAACTGGATCGATCACCTCTAGCATGTGCCGAATGACGTCGTCCACGATCGTTTCGAATAGTGCTTCTTTCGTCGGAAAAAACGTATAAATGGTCCCTTTGGCTACGCCTGCCGACTGCGCAACGCGCTCCATGGTCGTTGCCTTGTAACCAAATTCAGAAAAAGAACGTTTGGCTGCCTCTAATACAGCCATCTTGCGATCCATAACGAGCATTGCACACCTCCTAAGCATCTAAACTGAACTTATCATCATTTTTAAAATAATGCTCAAGCATCCTCCCCTCAACGTATGCTCTTTTTTGTACATAATGACCAATATGGTCATATGGTCATTATCAACAAAAAAACTATAGCACACCATAATGAAGGTGGCAATGGTTAAAAATGCATGAATCAATCAGATATAAAAGGCAACACGATTTTAACGGTCGTTCCACAGCCGTCAGTGTTAGCAAGTTCAATCCGCCCTCCGGCGTGGTCGACGAGCATCTTGGCGATCGACAGACCAATACCGCTTCCACCCCGTCTGCGCGCGGTATCAACGCGATAAAAACGATCAAAAACACGTGGTTTTTCGTGATCCGGTATGCCCAGACCGTGATCAATGATATAAAAGACGAGTCCTTGGTCCATCGTTTCCCCGATAAAGTGCACTTTTTCCTGTTCGGCGCTGTATTTTACGGCATTATCGAGTATGATCATGAACAGTTGACGAAGCAATGCACACGGCAGTGCAATTCTACGCGCTAAGTAGGATTCATCTATCGCAGAAGGATGATTGTGTTTACCGTTACGTATATCATATGTGAATTTAAAAGAAGGATACATGGTGCGAAAATCGACGAGAAGACGTGCGCCAGTTTCATATGCGTCATGAATGTTACACCGTTCTTCCAGGTCACCATTGAGTCCATTCCATATCGATGCACGATCATCCAATTCGAGCCGACTTAAAGTGAGTAATTGCTCTACCAGATGCGTTAAACGCGCTGTTTCTTCATCGATCGCTTCTAAAGACTGTATCAGCTGTTCAGGATCATCTTTTCCCCAACGTCTTAAGAGCCGTACATGCCCAGAGATGGCAGCCAACGGTGTTCTTAACTCATGCGCTGCATCCGCGGTAAACTGTTTTTGTTTTACAAATGAAGCCTCTACACGATCCATCATCTGATTGAACGTTCGCGAAAGTTGATTGAGTTCATCTTCGGTTGAACTTAACGGCGCTCGCGCAGACAAATCCTTATTCTGTATTTTCTGAAAGGTACGGATGAGGGCGCGAATCGGTCGCAACATCCACTGCGAAAGAAACATCGCTAAAACAATGCTGATGAAAAGTGCCGCGATCAGTCCGAGCATTAAGACGTTGACAAATGTTTGTATCCATTCATCCATCCGTGTTAGAGGATGAATGAGCGTTAACTGGTATGTTTGTAAGCTACTTCGAACGGTGGACTGAAGCTTAAGCACGTGTTCACGGTCAAACCAGCCTTCCCATTCTGTCTTGTCCCCGACGTCGTTTGATGACCCTTCTTGAGATTCACCTGTTGTACCACTTGAATGTTCGACCATCTGATCGAACTCGCGTTGTTTACCGATCATCCACAGTATCTTACCAGACGGATCTCTCACTTCTAGCGTATCGTCTTCGGGAAGCCGTGCGTTGATGCCCTCCTGTATCTTCGCCATATCCCACGATGGCCGACTGAATTCGGAGGCCATGTACGTTTCAATTTGCGCGAGCATCTCTTTTGTTTTCTCTATTTCATCGCGCATCAACCAACGCATGAGTACGACATATTGAACAACGCTATAGAGGATGAGCAAAACAAGCATTGTCAAAAACAACCAGACCGTAAAGCGTCTACTTAATGTACGTGGTCTTAGTAACAAACGATTCATAAAATGTTTCAGACGGCTTTGAGCAGAGCGTTCGTGAGCATGATTCAAAGGCGCATCACGTATCCTTTCCCCCGCACCGTTTCAATCATATCTGGTGCACCTTTCTTCGCTAATTTTTGCCGAATATAACGAACATACACATCAACGACATTCGTTTCAACAAAGACATCATATCCCCATACTTCATTTAAAATTTCTTCGCGTGTCAAAACACGACCTGCATTTCGCGCAAGATAGGTTAAAAGATCAAATTCACGAGCTGTAAGCTCTACCGCTTCACCGTCAATAAATGCCTGTACGCCAGAGACATCAATGGTTAGATTGCGGATATGAAGCGTTGTGGGACTCGATTCAAACACGTCGCCCGCATTCGAAGACGGATGAGCCGTACGATGGTTCGCCCATACGCCATCCATCATACTGTTATCGAGGTGATGGTTGCCATTTGAGCGAGACAAGTCCGCTTCTGTTGTTGTCTGCATAAGCGCTTGGCTCCGACGTAAAAGCGCCTCCATTCGGGCAAGCAGTTCTTCTATCGCAAAAGGTTTGACCACATAATCATCGGCGCCTT
This sequence comes from Candidatus Carbonibacillus sp., assembly GCA_034007185.1. Taxonomy (GTDB): domain Bacteria; phylum Bacillota; class Bacilli; order Thermicanales; family DSM-22653; genus Carbonibacillus. The sequence continues at coordinate 3,605 of JAVERJ010000014.1, forward strand.
TCTTTAAGCCATAGACGCGATCTTCTACTGCATCTTTAGCTGTTAACATAATAATGGGAAGCGCGCGTGTCTTTTCATCTGAACGCACTTTTTGTGCGATTTCGATACCACTCACCCCCGGCAGCATCCAATCGAGAATGAGAAAATCAAAGTGCGTATCACGCAACCGTTGAAGCGCTTCTTCTCCGTCTTCGACAACAGTCACATGATAACCGGCATGTTTAAGTTCCGATTGGATAAAACGGGCCACGTTCCGTTCATCCTCGACGATTAAAACATGCAAGGCTGTTCATCCCTCTCCACATACAGTCGTGTGTAGGCTATCGTAAACACACACTTTTACATTCATATTATCATTATATGTCGGATCGATGCTACAAAAAGGGTAGCCATGGCGGCTACCCTTTTTCTCGGTATTGCTATGACAAGTGAAGTGACTTAGTCTTGGTGTTCGACATCTTCTTCGTGATCTTCACCATCATGTTCAACCTTTACAACTTCTCCGGTCTTGGCATCGACTTTAACTTCGACCATTTTGCCATTGGCATCGCGTACCGTCACTTCATAGACAACTTTGCCATTTTCATTGTCCAGGCTTGTTTTTTCAACGGTTCCAGGGACCTTTTGCAGTGCGCTCGCTTCTGCTTGGGACGAAGAAATCGTTGCTTCTTTCGCTAACTGAGCGGCTTCTTGAACTTCGTCCTTTTCAGTCGCTTCTTCTTTACCGTTCATTTTTTCTTGTTCAAGTGCTTCGTTTGATTCTTGACCGGGTTGTTCGGTCTCTTGACCCGGTTGTTCATTGACTTTAGATGTGTTTTCTGTGGTTGAAGACACCTGCGTGCTAGGCTTTACAGTATTGCCAGGAGCACTATTCGCTGAGGCATGGGCATACCATGCACCAAGACCACCAGCAGTGAGTACCGAAAAGGCAAGGGCTAAAGTTAATGCTTGTTTTTTCATTTGTTATACCTCCTAAGTTTTGATGGCTAACAGGTTGTTTTCCTGTTGCACCCTTATCATAACCCGGAGGCTTGGTGATAAGCTTTAAAAAAAAATGAGAAGCACATTAAAATTTAATGAGAAAAACACGTTCGGGCAATGCTCGGCTTAAACTTTTTTCCGCGTACTGATGCCAAAGATTTGATAAAGCGGACAATACCCGAATAAAGCCGTAAGTAAAGGAATCAGACCGATCCATCCCCACACCGTTTTCGGTCCTGTAAAGACAAGGATCAGTAAAATCACACCAATGATCGCGCGTATGATTCGATCTACCGTTCCCATATTTTGTGGCATCATCAACACCTCCTTTGATGACCACATTTAAGGATTAAATTATAATATGATGATTCTATAAAAATTATGTCATAGACTGTGAGCTCTGTCAATGGTACCTTTCGTTTACACTTCATACATAACGCATATAGAACGAACTTCAAAAAACATTTCACGAACATTCATCGTTTCAGTTTCATTTTTTTATGATAAAATAAAGAAAATGAAACAAGGAGGCTTATCGCATGTCTTACCGCATTGAACGCGATACACTGGGAGAAGTGCGCGTCCCAGCCGATAAAAAATGGGGGGCACAAACGCAACGCAGTCTAGAAAACTTTCCTATCGGCGGTGACCGCATGCCGAAAGAAGTGATCCATGCGCTGGCTTTGATTAAAAAAGCAGCAGCCATCGTCAATCGCAAACTGATTGATTTTGACACCGATAAAGCCAATGCGATCATAGAAGTTGCTGATGAAATTATCGCTGATCGCTGGAGCGAAGAATTTCCTTTAGTTGTCTGGCAAACCGGTAGCGGCACACAGACCAATATGAACGTCAATGAAGTGATTGCACACATTGCCAATGAACGCCTTCAACAAAAAGGCGTCGATAAAACAGTCCACCCCAACGACGACGTCAATCGCTCCCAAAGTTCCAATGACACATTTCCTACCGCCATGCATATCGCCGCATACACCATCTTGGTAGACAAGCTTTTACCCGCTTTGCGTCAACTCAAAGAGACACTTCAAGACAAAGCCGATCGCTTTTCAGATATTATCAAAATCGGTCGTACGCATTTACAAGACGCCACACCGCTTACCCTTGGGCAGGAAATCAGTGCTTGGGTACGGATGCTGGAAAAAAATGAGTCTATGATTTTAAGTGCCATGGAACCGTTGCGCGAACTGGCCATCGGCGGTACAGCCGTCGGCACGGGTCTGAATGCACATCCGCGCTTTGCTGAAGAAATGGCACGGGAGATCGCTCGACTAACCGGACATCCTTTTGTCAGTGCACGAAATAAATTTCAGGCACTCACCAGCCACGATGAACTCGTCTTTGCCCATGGTGCACTCAAAGCTTTAGCTGCAGATCTCATGAAAATCGCGAATGACGTGCGCTTCCTAGCCAGTGGTCCCCGTGCTGGCATTGGAGAAATCACCATCCCTGCCAATGAACCGGGTTCATCCATCATGCCCGGCAAAGTTAATCCCACACAAAGCGAAGCGCTAACCATGGTCGTCTGCCAAGTATTCGGCCACGATACATCCATAGCTGTTGCTGCCAGTCAAGGACATTTTCAACTGAATGTCTTCAAACCAGTGATTATTTATAACTTTTTAAAGTCAGCAGAACTTTTAGCTGATGCCATGGATAGCTTCCGACTGCGGGCAGCAAACGGTATCGAACCGAACCGTGAAGTGATCGCTCGCAATGTAGAGCGTTCATTGATGCTTGTAACTGCCCTTAACCCGCACATTGGATATGAAAAGGCTGCGGCTATCGCCAAAAAAGCGTATGCTGAAGGGACCACGTTAAAAGAAGCCGCCCTTTCTTTAGGCTATCTCACTGAAGAACAATTTGACGCTTGGGTGCGACCCGAAAGAATGATTGCACCGTCTTTGGGTGAAGATGTTTAACACATCCAACCATAGCTCCTAACGGCTCGATCAAGACCTATCAACACCATTTCATAAACCGTATGGTTTCTGGTGAAGTTTATCCCTCTCGTCGTTTCTTTATGAAGGTCAACATAAAATATGTCACATACAGCACGACGGTTCGTGTTCATAAACACGAACCGTTATACATTAAGAAAGTTTTTTCCCGTCTGGTCCGAGTCGATCGTGATCCACGTAACGTTCGCCTTGACGTTCGCTCAAAAGAGCTATCGCAACTTTTGCACCATCTCCAGCAGTAATAATCGTATGCACACTCACGCCAGCAACCGTCCCCGCTGCCCATATACCCGGAACAGATGTTCGTCCATCTCTGTCCACTTCGATCACTGATTTTACCCGTGGTTCACGTGCAGGCACGATGTTTAACCCTAATCGCTCGGCAAGATCGGTCCAAAGTCCTGTCGTTAAGATCACTTGTTGCGCTTCCACCATTTCCCCTTCATCGCATTGAATCAAAAACACATTATGGTCTGGATCACGACGTATGTCTGTAACTTGAACCTCTCGCCACAGTGCCCCCAGCATCTCCGCCTGTTTTTTCCCTTTTTCGATCAACGCTGGTCCCGTGATCGGTTCCCCTGTACCATAATGGTTTTCAATCCATGCTTTTTTCGTGATGCTCTGCCCGTTATCACAAACAAGAACATTCAAGCCCGCTTTTGCTAAGAAAATGGCCGCACTTCCTCCAGCAGGTCCACCGCCGATAACCACCACATCATACGTTGCCACGATCGGATCGCCTCCTTCTATGTTGATCATAATCATCCGTCTCGTTCAGACATGAGATAAAACGTTCTTGAACGATCCAAGCGACGTTTGATCCTTATTATCAAGCGCTTAGATACTCTCATTTTAACAAACTGAAATTTTCAGTGTCCACTTCGAGCAATTCTGAACAAAAAGATCGATCCGTAAAACCTTTGATCCAGCTTCTAACCAAAGCTTCTTTTCGTTGCAAACACATGCTATATTATTGCCGATTCGAACAGGTGATTCATAAAAATAAAAAGGAGAAAACCGATGGGATCAAACGCTTGGATACCATTCATCCATGGATGGTTGTTGGCTTTTGGACTAATTTTACCACTTGGACCGCAAAATACGTATTTATTCATGCAAGGCATGCGCCAACCTTCGGTGCTTTATGCACTTCCTGCGGTATTGGCATCCTTTTTAAGTGATACCCTGCTGACCTTAAGTGGTATATATGGTCTTTCTCAACTCATCGGCACAGTCCCCAACGCTTTAACCTTTATCAAAATAGCAGGTATCCTTTTTTTAATATGGGTCGGCTGGTCTTTTTGGAAAAGTTCTCTACCGATCACACATGCTTCTATAGACCATATGCAGCAAACCAGCCCATCGCTTGCCGGAATCCATTCAAGCGCTGAACAAAAGACGCCTTCACAATCTTTCACCTCCTCTTTAAAAAATGAAGCCAGAGGAGACCCGCCCCTTCGTCAAATCATCTTCGCCTTCTCTATCTCGCTTTTTAATCCACACGCCATCATGGATACCATCGGTGTGATTGGAACGAGCGCGCAATTATATGATGGGGATGGGAAAACTTTTTTTGCTGCTGGAGCCCTTCTGACATCCTTCAGCTTCTTTTTTACCCTCGTCGTCGTTGGTCATACCATGCGTCGATTGGGCGCGACATTCATGACGACGATTGGGAAGATCTCTGCACTTCTTATGTGGATATCTGCGCTATGGATGATTTTCAACCTTTAAATGCTTCCCCCCACGCCGCCCATATAAAAAGACGTTATGCTCATAAACACAATGAGGATCGCAATCAGCCCAAAATAAACCGCACCATAGATGAAACGTATTTTAAGTGGTACTTGATAATACGCCTGATCACGCACGATCGACCCCTGACCTTGCTCAGGAATGAGCGTCAGATTGACCTTGATGAACCCATCAGCATCTTCATCTTTTTGTTCCGCGCTGCGTCTATCGACGTATCTCTCATCATTTCCGAGCGGCCTTTTTTCATATCCGATCATCTCCACATGCCGCACCTCACCCAACGTAAAAGGATAAGCGCCAACTTCCCCCAAACCAGGATAATTCAAAACGAGATAATGGTTTCGATCGTCCAATCGGCAATACTGATAAAAATCAAGCACGCGACGATGTTCCGAACCTGGAAGGGGAAATCCTTCTTCTGTAAACGTGCGCTGGGCCAAGGGGAACGATCCTTGTAACGTGCGGGGACTTCCTTCATCTTTTCTTACATATGCCTTATACAACTCCCAAACAAATAAAAGCCAAATCACAAAAAAAAGAATGGAACGCAAATAAATGATGACGATCAAACCTCCGATTAAACCCACGACCCACAGCCAACGGGAAATAGCCGTCACAATGCGTCCACCATCTAACGGATGAATCGGCAAAAGGTTGATCAAATTCAAGAAAAAACCGACCCAGGCGATTAAAAATAAAAAGGGTTGTTTAAAAGCAATGCCCAGACCCAGCGCCAAAGCAGCACCGACGCTTCCTAAAATCGGCCCACCCAGAGCGACAAAAGCTTCCCCTTGGGCATCTTGCGGGCGTTCTTTCATCATAATTAAGGCGCCTAAAAAAGGTATAAATGCCGGTAGTGTCACAGGTAGACCCAACTTGCGCGCGGCTACAATATGCCCCATCTCATGAATAAAAAGCATCAGCACCAATCCGACCGCAAATTGCCAAGGCCAGATCAGTGCATAAGCCCCTACCGTCAGTAACATGCTCCAGAGGGTTGGTCCAAGTTTTCCGAACTTTAGTATTTTTATAAGAATGATCCCTACGGTTTTAAACTTAGCTAAAAACGCGACCATAAGCGCAACGATGCTTCCCCAACGCCCATAATTTTTTTGACCCGGTTCAGCCACTGCCTTCACTCCTCAACGTTATCTCTCTTCTTTTTTCAGGCTTCATATAGACCCATTATATCAAAAGATTGTCTTTCGGTCGCCTTTGATCTAAACCGCCGTGTCATACATCGGGCTTGCGCTTGTTCTTTTTCTTCTCTACGCAGATACACAGGCAACGCCCGGACAAACACATATGTTAAAAGCGATCCTAATAAAAAGGAGGGAAACACATGGCCGTAGCTTATGCACATGCGCGTCAATTTATCGGTCGACCGGTCGTCGCCGTTACGCATGATGGTCGAAAATATTATGGCATTGTTCATCATGTCACACCAACCCATATTTACTTGCGACCGATGCGTCCAACGTCGAACGGATATATCCGCCCGATGCTCGGAGAGGCCAAAAAAGCACAGGTGGAAGTGCTGGGAAGCTACCATCCTGAAAACCAGCTACCGGTTATCGAAGAAGCACAATGGTGGTGGTGGCCCGGAGCAGAAGCAGCACTGATCGCGCTGCCCCTTTTTGCTTTGCTGGCCCTTGGTCTGTTTTGGGTCTAATGCACAAGCCTAAAAGCATACGCTTCATAGACAAACGGTTCGCCATCTTAGGCGAACCCTTTGTTTATCCTTTTGGTCGAAACACAAGCGCTGCTAGAAAACTAAACACGATCGCAGCGGAAATTCCTGCACTGGTGATTTCAAACATACCGGTAATGACGCCGATCAGACCATGACGCTCCGCTTCCGCTAAAGCACCGTTGACCAGCGCATAGCCAAAACTTGTGATGGGAACGCTGGCCCCCGCCCCAGCAAAACGAATCAGCGGCTCATACCAGCCTAACCCGCCCAAAACAGCGCCGATGACAACAAGCGTTGACGTCATATAGGCCGGCGGCATCTTTAGAAGATCCATCATCAGTTGTCCAATCACGCTGATCAAGCCACCGACTAAAAAAGCCCAGAAAAAAATCACGCCTCCTTCACCCTTTCCACCGTTACCGCGTGAGCAATGGTCGGTATGGACTCTCCTTGCTGGTACGTTGTCGGTGACATGAGTGCACCCGTCGCCACCATCATAAGTCGATCGATATGCCCTTTTTCCATTTGATTGAGTAAATGACCGTAAAATACAGTCGCAGAGCTCGCCGTTCCGCTGGCACCAGAAAAAACTTCCTGCTCCGAATGGTAAATCATCAGTCCAGCATCTAAAAAGCGTTCTTCTTCAAAGGGAATACTTTCTTTTTGCAACATCTCGATTAATAAGTTCCGTCCAATGCGACCGAGATCCCCAGTGACGATAAGATCGTAATCGTTAGGCGTCCGCCCCAAATCCTTTAGATGCGTCATGATTGTCTCAAAAGCCGCTGGGGCCATGGCCGCACCCATGTTCATAGGATCGGTCAGCCCTAGATCGATAACGCGTCCCACCGTCGCTGCACGAATAACGAGTGGTGTCGGCTCTAATGAAACGATCCCTACCCCAGCGCCTGTCACCGTCCACTGGGCAGTCGGTGGTTTTTGTGCGCCATACTCTGTAGGATAACGATACGTTCTCTCTGCCGCTAAATTATGGCTGGCTGTCCCCGTCATCACCCGAAGTGCATACCCGCTATCGACAAGACTCGCCGCAAGTGATAAACCCTCCATCGACACAGAACACGCACCATGCAATCCTAAAAAAGGTTGCCCAAATGAACGCGCAGCAAATGAGGCAGTAATGTTTTGGGCCAGAAGATCCCCGCTTAAAAAAACATCGATATCTTCCCGTGCAAGCTTTGCCTGTCTTAAGGCGAGTTCCATGGCATCGATCAATAGCTGACGTTCAGCTTCTTCGTAACTTTTTTTTCCTAAGTACACATCGTCATAAAACTTATGAAAATCTTGGGCGAGTGGTCCTTCTTTTTCTTTAGGTCCGCCTACTGCCACATGTGCGATGATGCCCGGACGTTTAAGAAACACCCAGGTGCGCCCCTGACGCATGATGGAAACCTCCGTTCTCAACATAACTAAACGTTGTTCAAATGGATCCTTCCTTATGAGAAAAGTTGCCATAGGCTCTTGATCAGCGCTATCAAAAACGCTGATACGACGCCAAAGACGATGACTGGTCCCGCCATTTTAAACATATTGCCGCCCACGCCAAGCACGAGACCTTCACTTCGATAATCAAGTGCTGTCGAAGCCATCGTATTGGCGAAACCTGTCACCGGCACCGCCGCGCCTGCACCTGCCCATTGCCCAAGTTTGTCATAATGTCCAAGTGCCGTTAACAGGACCGATAGAAAAACAAGTGTTGCTACAGTGGGATTGCTTGCATTTTTTTCTGTAAAGCCGAAATACGTTTCATAGACCCACATCAATCCTTGTCCGAGCAAAGAAATCGCTCCACCTACAATAAACGCACGCAGCGCATTGCTGACAACGGGCCTTTTTTGCTCATGCTTTTTAGCCATTTGCTGGTACGTGGTCGTCTCAGGCAGACGAACTGTCTTCATCCGTTTCACCTCATTTCCTTGCCCTTTTCTGTTTTGACGCAACGGTTCAATGAGATACCCTGCAAAAAAGCATTTATTAGGATATCACGCCCGATGGGATTTATCCTGTAAAATAAAAAAACCAGGATTTACATCCCGGCTGAAGATCAAAGGTTAGAGCAGTCTAAAAAGTGACACCACCGTTATACATTCATACGCTGTTAGCGTTTAGCTATGAGAAACATCTTCAAACCACTCATCAAGAACCCTTCCAGATAACACCTGACCTTCTAAAAACGCAACTTGTTTACTGTTAAACATCCCTGTCCACGGAATACCGAGTTCCCCAGCCAATTCAACCAATACCAGTAGTTCTGTCCAAGCAACATACCGCTTATACCAAAAAAAACTCGGGTTTTCTAACATATACGGATACAAGTCATCAAAAGTCGTTCGTTTGCTCAAGATGGCCCGTTCAAATTGAGCTTTTTTTTCCAAAAGCTTTTGTTCTATGAGCGTCTGACAGTGCCGTTCCGATGACGCCGTTTGATCGAGATGATTTTGATAAGACTCGGACATCGTTCTCCCCCCAAACGATCTTACTCCAGAAAAGATAATCGTTTTAAAAATACGGAATGATGCGCATCGTGCATCTTACGCGCTCTTGAAAAGGATGTGGCGTGCGATGTCGCGGATTTCGTATCTTTTTCAACAAGAAAATAAGGTAGACAATACCCAACCGCATGGTAAAGTTGTATGATCTCCTCGGTTCTTAGGAGACGCGCCGTCCCCTCCAAAAGTGTCTCATCCAAGATAAGTGGCCCGATCGACAGGCGGTGCAGCCTGATCACCCTTGTCGCACGTGCTTCAAACATGCGCTTGACTTGATGCATTTTTCCTTCTCGTAGTATGACCAAAGCTCTTCTCGGATCTTCTTCATCGATCATAAGATGTGCTGGTTTTGCTACCTCTCCTTCACCGATAGGCAAGCCACTTAAAAAAGCACGGCGATCGGCTTCCTGCAAGGGACGTGCAACCCGTACCGCATAGACTTTATCAACCTCATATCGCGGCGCAGTTAACCGATGCGCGAGATGGCCATCATCCGTGAGAAACACCAAACCCGTCGTATCTTTATCCAGACGGCCGACCGGAGCGAGCCCCTCCCGAAGCCATTCCGCTGGTATAAGATCTAAAACAACTGCCTCTTTCGCATCCCGCGTGGCTGTGATCACACCTTGGGGCTTATGCACCATGATATACCGGTAGGGCTCATAACGAACCACGTCTTCAAAAACCGTGACATGATCACGTTCCGGATCGATTTTATATCCATGATCCACGACGACTGTGCCGTTGACACTTACCGCGCCATCTTTCAACCATTTTTTAATCTCACGACGGGTGCCAAATCCGCTTTGGTGCAACATTCGATCGAGGCGTAGCATTTTTTTCTCAGCCATATCTGGATGAGGATCACAGGGATGTATCGGTCTCATAAGCGAGTACAAAGCCTCCTTCACCCGTATGAGAACCAATCACCGGGCCGATTTCGGTCAAAAGAATGCGTGAAAAAGGATAACGATCGGTAATCTCTTGAATCAAGGCACGCGCACGTTCTTCACAATGTGCATGAGCAACAGCGAGAACCTTTTGATCAAAATGTCTTACGTGTGTTCCAATGTGTTCCACAAAACGTTTTAAGGCTTGTGCACTTCCACGCACTTTTTCTCTCACTTCAATTTTACCTTCTACCTCATGCATGATCAATTTAATATTTAAGAAAGAAGCAACCGCACCTTTTAAACGATCCAATCGCCCACCCCGGATGAGCATGTCGACTGAATCGAAATAAAATGTCGTATACGTCCGTTGAATCATAGAACGAAGACGTTCACTTAAAGCCTCGAGATGCAACCCTTCGCGCATCCATTGAAGGGCACGATCGGCTAAGAGCGTCATGCCCACGGACGCTGTTTTCGTATCGAGAACAAGGATATGTTTATCTGGAACTTCCCCTTGCTGCATCAACGCTTCATACTGCGTCTTTGCCAAAAGCGCATGTTGATATGTTCCAGAGATACCGCTGGAGATGGCTAAGACGACGAGATCGTGCGCATCAGCCTTCTTAAAAGCCTCCATATAAGCATAAGGCGATAAGCTGGAGGTGGTCGGTTTTTTACCTTCCCTTAACATCTTATAAAATGTATCGATTTCTATATGGGGGGGCAGCGTTTCGCCATCCATCTGCACCTCCATTGGAATAAAAATGAGCGCCTCATCGTTAAGCATCTCGGATGGCACATCTGCGCCACCATCTAAAATAATTTGTATTGTCATCTGCTATCTCCGTTCTTTATAAAAAATAATCCCATAGTATATCTCTGAGGTTTACCCGCAGCGAATGGCCGTGCTTTCTATTTCTCATATTATCTTTAACCGACGATTATAACCGATACCCTTCACCGACAAATGAACGAAGGCGCTGCAAAAGTTCTTCCCGCTTTTCATCATACCCCGGCTTACCCAGTAAAGCAAACATGTTTTCTTTATAAGCCTCAACACCCGGCTGATTAAACGGATGGATCCCAAATAGTTGGCCGCTCATGGCTACCGACAACTCGAAAAACATAAACAATGCCCCTAAATGGTAGGCATCAAGCTTCGGTATGACCACCCGCGACACAGGCACCCCACCATCGTGATGGGCCAGCATCACCCCGCGCATCGCCTCGCGTTGAATCGCATGTAAAGGCTGACCTTCAAGATATTTCAGTCCATCCAAGTTCTCCGGTGTTGATGGTACCATGAGCGCTACACCTGCTTCTTCAACCCAAAGCATGGTTTCAAAAAGCATTCGGCGCCCCTCTTGAACATACTGACCGAGTGAATGCAGATCGGTCGTATACTGCGTCCGCACAGGTAAAATACCGCGCTGATTTTTTCCCTCACTCTCGGCAAAAAGTTGAACGAGCCAATCGCCAATGCCTGAAAGATAAGGTTCAAAACTGGCGAACAATTCTACAACGTATCCTTTTTGATAAAGTATCGCTCGACTCATGGCATACCGATAACGATCGGCAAGATCGTCTTTCGCTTCAAAAAAGTGCGCTTTCATGGTTCTTGCCCCTTCGATCATCGCACGGATATCAACGCCAGCTGCTGCCAGTGGCAAAAGACCAACCGGCGTTAATACAGAAAAACGGCCGCCCACTTCTGGGGGGATGGCCAATGAAAGATATCCCTCTTTTGCTGCCATCGTCCGTAGCGCCCCATGTTCAGGATCAGTCGTGACAATGATACGTTTTTTTGCTTCTTCCGCACCCACTTCAGCCATGAGTAAATCTTTCAAGAGACGAAAGGCAATCGCTGGTTCCGTCGTCGTCCCCGATTTGGAAATGACGTTTATAGAAAATCGACGTCCTTTGATCCTTTGCATCAAACGCGCCATTTCCCAAGCGCTCATATGATGACCGATAAACTCAACGGTTAATCCATTCGCACTGCGCGCAAGTTCTAACGATAGCGCATCAAGCGCTGCACGCGCGCCCAAATATGATCCGCCAATCCCGATGACCACTAAGACATCCGTCGACGCCTGTAACATCTGAGCTATTTTTTGTACATCTTCTAACACATCTTCCATCTCAACCACGTCAAGCCATCCAAGATAGCGTGCATCGCGTGTTTTTAGCACCATCGCCTCGTGATAGGCTCGTACAGCTGGAAGCAAACGCTCGTATTCAACTGCATCAATGTAAGACGACAGTGTATTGCCTTCGTACGTAATCGTCATCAAGACGCCTCCTTGTCTAATCCACACGCTTCAAAATGATCTACCCGTAGTATACCAGAAATACAACACAAACGGATAAGCGCCATCGCTTATCCGTTTGTGTCCATACGCAAACCGACGGATTGATTACCTTTGCAGCATGTAACGTCATCGCCCAACGTTTTAACCGAGCCTTCCATGGGGGCACCCTACGGTGACGCCATATCATGAACGTTTTGTCCATGTTAGCATACGTTTGAATCATTTTTCCTTAACGAGCGCCAACATGTCCCGCAAAACATCCTCGACAGGAAGATTCGATCCGTTATATAAGTAGCGTATCTCTCCATGTTTATCAACAAGAATCACTTTGTCCGAATGAATAAATGTTCCATCGTCTAACGGTTGAACGAGTAAATGAAAATCTGTCACAACTTTTCGTGTAGCTTCAACAGAACCGCGTAACAGCCGCCAATAATCGTCATCAATCGATTCATTCTGATATTTAAAACGATGAATAAAATCGAGCATGACTTGCGGTGTATCCACTTCCGGATCGAAGGTAATCGAATAAAATTGTACTTGATCCGAACCAATGCCTTTTGCTTTAAGTTCTTTTTGTACAACGAGCATCCAATGCGTCATGGCTGGACATTCGGTCGGACACGTCGTATAAATAAATGATAAAAGACGTACTTTCCCCGTATCTTGGTGAAATTGGTATGTCTTACCACTCACATCTTCTAACGTAAAGTCTGGTGCAGGGCCCATTTTCGGTAATCGGTCGGCATCATTTTGACAACCACTCAAAAGCCATCCCACAGCTATGATGATGATCAAAAAAAGTTGAACGCCCTGCCGTGGGACAGACGCGCGTGTGATCTTCGTGTTACGCATCGTGTCACCTCATAACTTCTTCAATAAAAAAAAAGAAAAACAAACACATCCGTTTACAGCTTTAATGGACGAGTGCACCAACGATGATCAACATATAAAAAGACGTTAGGTATATAATTGAATAGATAAACATCCACTTTACCCAACGACGCTCTTTTTCTCCCTGCCATCTCAGTCCCATCAATGCGAGGACGATGTACACAGCCCCCAACAAAAAAACCCCGATGGCATAGACCATACCCGTGACACCTAGCACGTAGAGCATGAGCGTGACCGGTATGAGAGCCAGTGTATAGACGATCATTTGTCTTTTAGCGATGAAAGAACCATAGAGAACAGGGAGCATAGGAACACCTGCACGAGCATAGTCATCCACACGACGAATCGCTATCGCCAAAAAGTGTGCTGGTTGCCATAAAAACAAAATCAATAGCAAAATCCAGGCGGTAAGATCAAATCGTTGGCTGTATGCTACATACCCAGCGACCGTGGGCATCGCCCCGGCAATGGCTCCAACAATGGTATTAAACGTCGTGGTCCGTTTTGTCCAAAGAGAATATAGCACGACATAGCTCAACCAGCCAATGAACGTAGCTTGTGCCGCCAAAGGATGGGCAAAAACGTAAAGCACTGCTAACCCCACAAGCGTAAGCACCATACCATAGATCGTAGCAAACATCGGCGACACATAACCTTGATGAACCGGTCGATGCTGTGTTCGTTGCATCTTGCGATCAATATCTTGATCGATGACATTATTAAGGGTTGTCCCTCCAGCTACCACCAAGGCAATGCCAATCAAGGTTGCTCCATAGACAAGAAGGGCACGCGGATTAAACGAGCCGCTTCCTTGCGCTAGAAAAAGACCGGCCAACGCTCCTAATGTATTTGAATAGACAATACCGGGTTTCATCAAAACATAGAGATCGCGAAAGCTTCGCACTTTAAAACGGAATGATCGCGTATAAACCATCGATGCAGCGCGCACGGTATTCATCCTCTCACCCCTTTCATCGTCTGTTCAAACACATACGCGTACGTCGATAATCCGAGCGCCACTGTCGCAATAAGCGTATGAAGCGCTACATTCCAAACACCAAGATCGCTGATGACAGCCCCCATCCCCACGATGGATTCCAGCACGAGTATGATGATCAGAACCATGAGGATCTGGTGCATACTACGATGACTTTTCACTCTCCAAGCGATAGCAACAAGCCATAAGCTGATACCCCACAAACCATGTACTACATAGATCGTTTGCCCTAAAGGTATAGACGTGAGCCATACACGTTCTGGATTCAGCCCCAATAACACTTCAGCCAAGGCACTATGCTTAAAAAACGCCCCTACCAGTAGATCGCCAAAGAATAATATGAGAAAGCATCCACCCAATTTCGAAGCCATACCATATCCTGATGAAACGTGCACCCGTCTATCCTGATCAATGTTATCATCTGCGCTAAAAACATTAGCCGTAGAAGCCCATTGCCGCGGACGATAGACAAACAGTTTTGTCCAAAGCGCTACAACAGTCATCCATAACAGGGAACTCACCATAACATCTAAGGTTGTGAAGCCTTTAGGTGTTTTTAAAAGTACATTGAATCCCCCGACCAAAGCCTGGATCAGAAGCAGGACCACCGACATTCCAGCCAAGAGACGCAGATGACGCAAGACGGCCGGACGGTGACGCCACATCATAATAAAAAGCGCATTCCCTAAAATGACAAAACCGAGAAAGCCCGTTAACAGACGGTGCGTATATTCAATCACTTGCTGTATATCATGGATATTAGGAAAGAGAGATCCTTGACAGTATGGCCAATCAAATCCACAAGCTTGACCGCTGTCCGTGGCGACGACAAGAACACCCATCCCTAAGACCAAAAATGTCCACACCATACTCACTGTACTCAACACTAGGCGTAGGTGGTACCCATGAGGTGTAAGTCCTTCTCGACGCATCGTAGGACCTGCTTGTGATACCGTTGGTTCGCGGAGGGTATCAAATGTCAATTGACCTCACCCACTTTCATCCACGTCCGATTTCACCTAAAGCCCACCGAACGCTTTGTCAACGCATTCAAGATAAATATAAATATATTATAAATGAACATTTTTTTCGTGATCACGGCTATACCCTATGCCAAGATATCGTTTTCTCTTGAGAAGACGCCCCTTGTTCTAAACGCGCTTGCGCTTGCGCATAAATCATCTGCTCAATCTCTCGATCTTTTTTACGACTTTCACCAAACCAACGTACGAAAACGAGAACCAGGAAACCAGCATAAATCAGCTCTTGCCAGATCTTCATCAAAATGCCCCCAAGATGTTGATCTTCTAAGGGGTCCATGAGATTAAACTGGCGAATCGAAAGCGCTGTTAAATCTACCGAGGACCGTGCCCCAGGCGGCAAACAAAAACCGATCATCTCTGACCAAAGCCCATGATCATAATACGTCTGGTATAGCGTCGTTTCGCTGAGAAATAAAAAAGCACAAGCTGGCGTTAAAAGAATACCATTCGCAAAAATATAAGCGACCTTCCTCAAATGTGACATCTCTGCACGATCCGGAAGCGGATTTAAAATAGGCCACCACATCACCCAGCCTGCAGTAAACATCAACACAGCGTACATGGTGTGATACGTACGATGCGTATTTAAAAAATCAAAGACAGGTGGCAAATGGTATAAAGAAAAAAGTCCATTAAACAAGAAAATGGCGACCAAGGGATAACTTAGAGCATCCAACAAACGTCGTAGAGGACGAAAACGAAACACATACGTGTACACCCATGCTGGTATACCGATGATCAAAAGCGGAGGTATCAGTAAATACAAAATAGCCATATGGGTCATATGCAAAGAAAAAATCATATGGCTCATCAAATAAAAAGGCGATCCTTGTACAATGTAAAAAAGGAGAAGGGCCGAAGCCATGGCCACGATCTCTTGGGGTTTGGCTGCCCGCGCCCCATCGATATGGGGGCGCAAGGGGCCAACCATAAACAAAAGATAGAGACCAAAAAGAAGCACAACAAGCATCATTTGATCGGGGTTCCAGAGCGCATACCAGCCAAACACCTGCATATTTTGATACAGCTCACCCATGGAAACCCCTCCTTTCCGCATCTTTAAGCTTCATACACGGTCATGTCCGCCTTAGGCTATGCCGTCCACCAAGACATGAGCATCAGACCGATGACCGTCATGGCCGTTACATACACCGCAATGTAGAAAAACAGTTGCGGCACACCATGACCTTTATCTTTAAGATGCATCCAAATAT
>JAVERJ010000280.1:0-2906 GCA_034007185.1 Candidatus Carbonibacillus sp.
AATAAAATCAGCATATCCCTTTGAAATAATTCTTGCTGGATATGAAGATATTAATGAATATAAAAAATCGTTTGTCGAAAAAGAAAAGATTTTTAATAAACGAGCTATTTGTACTGCCAATATTTCGCAATTTTGCATTTTACCAGATGGACAAGTTACAATCTGCGAAGAACTATATTGGCAACCGAATTTTATTATTGGAAATATTCTAACAAATACAATAGATGAAATTTGGCAATCAAAAAAAGCATTAGACCTATATAAAATCACAAAAAGGAAATTTCACACCACAGTCCATGTAAGACTTGTGATACTTTCGACACCTGTAGAAGGAAAGAAGGAGTTTGTTGGAGTGATGTACTAAATGCATATGGTGCAGAAAATTGGGATTTTCCATCATCAAATTGCCCATTTGCTCCATTCCCTTATCATAATATTTATCACGAATAAAAACTTTTTTATGAAAAATTTATATCTCCTAGTTATACTGCAATTATTTGTATTAAATTGCTTTTCCCAAGAATCTTTTTTAATAAAAGGAAAAATTGAATCCGATAGCTCGTTTGTAAAGTATATCGCAATAAAATTATTTCAAAACAACATTCAAATACAAGCGATGACGAGTAATGAGCTTGGGTATTTCGAGTTTAATAACCTTGCTAAAGGTATTTATGAAATAAGAGTAATCTCAATGTTTTATGAAGAAAAAATAATTGAGATTGATTTACTTGAAGATTTTGATTTGGGCGTAATACAATTATTAGAGTCTCCTATTCTATTATCAGAAGTTGAAATTAAAAGTAAAGTTGAACCTGTTGTACCAACACCTAACGGTGTTATTTTAAATGTATCAGACTCAAAACTAAAAGACTGGGGAAATGCTTTGTCTCTGCTAAATTTTGCTCCAGTAACATTTATCAATACTAATAATGTACAATTTGAGAACGGTGGGTTAGAAATTT
The DNA here is from genome assembly GCA_034007185.1 of Candidatus Carbonibacillus sp. Lineage (GTDB taxonomy): Bacteria > Bacillota > Bacilli > Thermicanales > DSM-22653 > Carbonibacillus. The sequence goes on from JAVERJ010000280.1 coordinate 963, forward strand.
TAGTCAATGGCAAACCTTTGAATATACCAATTGATCAACAAGATAAATTTTTACAATCTATTTCATCACAAAATATTGAAAAAATAGAAATTGTTGATAAACCAGACGCATCTGTTGGTGGAAACAAATATGGTAGCATAAATATTATCCTAAAAAACGATAAAGGAATATCAGCAAATCTCGAATCAAGCTTAATGTGGCACAATACAATATTTCAGAGCTATAATGCCAGCATTTTCTTTAATTCTACTAAGTTGCGTATATATTCTATCTTCAATCTTGATGCACGTAACTTAATATTTGAAACAAATGGATTTGAAAAAAGAAATAATTTGCAGATTAATAGTATAAGTAGAGACAGCATAAACGCTTCTACTCCTAATGTATTAATAGGTGTAGATTATCAATTGAATAGTAAATCAAGTTTAGGTTTGTCATATGCATTTTACTATGAATGGATGCATAATTGTAAAACAATAACTAATTATAATTTTATAGCAAACTATTTATTGAATGATTCAATTATTGACTCCAATACAGAATACAACTCAAAATACATATCAAATATATTTACAATAAATTATAGTTTAAAAACCGACACTTTAGGTTCAAAGTTTTTGTCTACTATAAGTTATGCGGCAGGGTTTTCAGATCGCTATATCTTTAACAATTTCTCATTTTGGCAGAGCTCAATAGAGACTATCCCTGTTCACACAATTAATTATAAGTATAATATGTATCGTCAAAATAATATTCTATCCGGCGAGATTAAATATTTACATTTTTTTAAAAATTTATCTTCATTTGACTTTGGATCTAAACTAAGTTATACAGATTTTTTGAACGGCTGGGAAGCATATAAATTAATAAGTAATGAGTACACATTCGACGAAAATAATTCAAATGATTTGATTTTTGATGAATATATTATTTCACTATATGCTGGTTATAAATTAAAGCATAAAAAATCAAATTTTTCCATCAGCCTCCGTGGTGAATACAATTATAATAATTACAAAAATAATAATGAAAGCTATTCTCAAACTGACAGTTATGCCATTTTACCAACTTTTTTACATAATATTAACATAAACAGTAAAAACAAGATTTATTACTATTTCACACAAAAAGTTTACAGGCCTCAATTTATGTATTACGTAGAAAGCACTATGTACAACCCGATTACTCAGAGCTATGGAAATTCTGAGCTAAAACCACAATTTCAATATATCTTCGCACTTGGCTATGTCCTTAATAACAAATACTCTGTAGCGTTGCAGGCAATTAGAAATACTAATTCTTTTATTAGTTTACCCGAACTTTCAAATGACATTTTAATTTACAAATTTTTAAATGGAGGGATAACAAATTCAATTGGCTCTGTGCTAAATATACCTTTAAACATTTTTGAATGGTGGGAAATGAACACTAGTTGTTCTGGCCATTTTGTAAATATTAACTACACTGATAATTCACATAGCTACTCTTCGAGTGGCTTTCAATGGCATTTTTCAAATTCTAATTATTTTGATTTATCTAAGCAGTGTTATTTATTTATTGATTATAATTATATCTCTAACTCGAAATCTTTTTTTAAAGAAACTTTTGGGTATCATGATTTAGGTGCAGGCTTTGGATACAAGTATAAAGATAACCTAAGAATTAGTTTCAGTGTTTTTGATATTTTGAATTCCAATATAACAAGGAAAAAGTATAATTACTTTAATATTGTTTGGGGTGAAAGTAATTATCAGCAAATATCAAGTAGAACTTTCAAAATTGGTATAGTCTATGACTTTTCTTTTGGAAAAGAAATAGAGAACTATAAAACAGATAAATCTATTCTTGAAGATATTAAAAATAGAGTACAATAATTCAAATGAACAAACTTAAATTCTCGTATCAATTTGACGAAATGGATTGTGGTCCTGCATGTTTTAGAAT
>JAVERJ010000281.1:0-2898 GCA_034007185.1 Candidatus Carbonibacillus sp.
AAAGCGGTCGTAGATCGAATATGGTTTGGCTTTGCGCACATCATAACGCACGCCGGTTGCCCGAAGGTTGACCCCCGTGAGCCCATAAGCGATGGCCGTCTCTTGATCATAGGCGGCGACACCTTTTAGACGCGCCTGGACAATTTCATTGCCGCTTACAAGATCATGAAAGTCTTTCAAAGCTTGTTCAAATTCACGAATAAAAGTCTTGGCACGGTCGATCCATCCGATATCTGGAATATCCCATTTAACCCCGCCAATGCGCATATAACTATACGTCAGTCGGGCGCCAGAAAGTTCTGCAAAAAGTTGTAATATTTTTTCGCGCTCCCGAAATGCATACAAAAAGGGCGTGATCGCTCCAAGATCGAGCAAATACGTACCAAACCACACGAGATGTGAGGCGATCCGATTCAGTTCCATCGCAATAATCCGTAAATATTCTGCACGTTCAGGTATTTCAAGCTGCATCAGCGTCTCGACAGCATGCACCAATGCATAATTCCCGATCATCGCCGATAAATAATCCATGCGATCCGTATACGGAATGATTTGTGTATACGTTAAGTCTTCAGCTAATTTTTCGGTTCCCCGGTGTAAATATCCGATCACAGGTTTGACGCCAACGATGGTCTCCCCATCGATGGTCACAATCACCCGGAACACACCATGCGTGCTCGGGTGTTGTGGACCAACATTTAATACCATCTCTTCTGTCCGTAGCACGCTAGGAATGCTCCTTTCTCTGTCCATGATTCGCATTTGATTTCCTTCAACCACGCACGGATGCTTTCATATTCGATTTCGATGGTGTTATGTGTATTTAGATCCCTTCATCATATTGCTCATAATCTTTTAATAGCGGATGGCCGACCCAGTCATCCGGTAACAGTATCCGTGACAAATTGGGATGATCTTCAAAATAGACGCCGAGCAAATCATAGACTTCTCGTTCCTGCCAATCAGCTGTCGGGTAAAGCGCTGTCAGCGACGGCACGGATCCCCCCGGGCGTGACGTTTCTGTCTTGACGACAACGATTTTTCCAAAATGATGCGACTGAAGAACGTAGACCAATTCAATGTGCGTTTTCATATCGATACCGTGAATATCATTTAGAAAATCCAAACGCAGATCGGGATGCTTTTTTAAAAAGGCGATCACTTTAAGAAGAGACGATGGATGGACGCGTAGAATTGGCGCGCCATATATATACGGTGCCTCGTCTATTGCCATGATCTCTTCTTGCGTAAAGACTTCTTGTACGAACGCCGCAAACGACGTTCTAAAGGTCTCATCGGAATAGATCGACGGCACGTTTAAGATCGTCATCTCCTCTCACCTTCTTCCCGAGTTTTGCTTCATAGCGAATTTTTGCTTGCAATTTGTTGATCCCATAAATGAGGGCAACAGGTGACGGCGGACAACCCGGTATATAGACATCCACTGGGACGATCTGATCGACACCTTTTACCACACTGTAGGCGCGAATGTAAGGACCACCAGCAGTGGCGCAGCTCCCCATGGCAATCACCCATCGCGGTTCAGCCATCTGATCATATAACCGTCTTAAAAGAGGCGCCATTTTTTTTGTCACCGTCCCTGAGACGATCATCACATCCGATTGCCTTGGCGATGAGCGGAAAAATACACCAAAGCGGTCGGCGTCATAATGCGCACCGCTCGTTGCCATCATTTCAATGGCACAACAAGCAAGTCCAAAGGTCAACGGCCACATGGAATTTGAACGCGCCCACGCTTTGATTTGATCAAACGTCGAAAACAAAACGTTTCTTTTTAAAAGTTCTTGTTCTTCAGAACCGATCGCTTCCAAGCCAAGATCGTTTATTTCCATTCCAGCACCTTCTTTCTCCAAGCAAAGATGAGACCCAAAACAAGTAGGAAAATAAATAGAAACATCTCCACGAGTACAAACCAGCCGAGCGTTTCAAAGACGAGTGCCCAAGGGAATAGAAAAAGAATTTCAACATCAAAGAGAACAAATAATAGTGCGAACATATAATACTTTATATTAAAACGGACCCAACTCGTTCCAACGGTTTCTGATCCGCTCTCATACGTTGTCCCTTTTTCCCGATACATATGGTGGGGTCTTAAAAGACGACTGATGATAAAGGCGGCAATGGGCAAGATCACCGCCAAAGCGATGAAAACAACGATGATCAACAGACTGTTGGTATACTCAGCAGGCATCTTCAAAGCCTCCTTTAGAAACGATGGCAAAAGCGTTACACCGTTGAAAACGGAAACATTTTATCAAGTGTTTTTATAGACATGTGGACATGTGAAAGACGATTTAAACATGTTCCCGTTCCGCTATTTTTTTAAGTCGTTGGTCATGACGACCACCTTCGTATGGTGTCGTAAGAAATATTTTGACAATTTCAAGAGCGATTTGTGGTCCGACGACGCGACCGCCGAGTGCCAAGACGTTCGCATCATTGTGCGCACGTGACATGCGAGCAGAATATAGATCGTTGACGAGAGCTGCTCGGATGCCAGGAACCTTGTTCGCAGCAATCGACATGCCAATTCCTGTCCCACATATAGCAATTCCTCTTTCAGCAGTGCCGTCTTTTACGAAATCCGTTACCGAAAAAGCATAATCTGGATAATCAACAGATACGCCCTTTGCACACGTTTCACATCCAACATCGATCACTTCATACCCGAGTTCTTCCACGATAAATGTTTTAATCTGCTCTTTGAGCGTATATCCGCCGTGGTCAGAACCGATTGCTATACGCATCCGCAACCCTCCTCTCCTTAAGTCATACGGACATTATAGCATAATATTTTTTCGATTAGATCAATTTAGTTATAACAAAATTATGTCTTTTTTGTGTTCATTTTAAATAATGTTCTTTATTTCACGACTA
>JAVERJ010000282.1:0-2866 GCA_034007185.1 Candidatus Carbonibacillus sp.
CAGTTAGTGGCAAGGGTTCGCTTATTAAAAGACCTATTGCTACCGACTTAATTCAACTAAAAAATATGGGCATAAGTATTAATTTTACAAGAAATACTTTGCTACCTATCGATTTTAATGGAGGTAAACTGTTGCCAGGAAAATATATAATTGATGGTTCTACCAGTTCTCAGTTTGTGTCTGCTTTGCTAATGTGCTTACCATTGCTCCACCAAAATAGTGAATTAGTTGTTAAAAACATTTCAAGCAATAAATATATAAAATTAACTATCGATGTTTTAAGTAAGTTTAATGTTTTTATTGATTATAACTCCCCTAATATCTTCAAAATAAAAGGAAACCAAAAATATTTACAAGGTGATTTTTTTTCTGAAACAGACTGGAGTAGTGCTGCTATCCTTTTTGTTGCTGGCGCTCTCAACGGAGATATATCAATAAAAGGCTTAAATCCCAATTCAAATCAAGCCGATAAAGATATTGTAAATATACTAAACTTAACAAATGTTACATGGAGTTTTACTAATGGTCTCTACAAAGTAAAAAAATCTAATATAAAAGCATTTGACTACAACTTTACAAGCAGCCCTGATTTATTCCCAGCTGCTATGATATTAGCTGCTAATGCCAATGGTAAATGTGTTTTTACAGGACTTGATAAATTGAAGATCAAAGAAAGCAATCGCTTAAATGTAATGTGCACAGAATTATCTAAAATAGGAGTAGAAACAAATTTGCAGGAAGATGAATTAGAGGTTGTGGGGGGGATAAAACAAAAATTTGCCGACTTTAAATCGCATAATGATCATCGAATTGCTATGGCTTTAGCGGTACAATGCTTAAATTTGGAAAACGGGGGCAAAATTGATAATATTGAATGTATTAGCAAAAGTTATCCTGGTTTTATTAGTGATATAAAAAACATTGGAGGTGTAATTAATGAATAGTTTTGGACGAGAATTTAAAGTAAGCATTTATGGTGGTTCCCATTCGGAGCAACTCGGAGTTTTTATAGATGGTTGTGATGCTGGAATAGACTTAAATATTACCGATTTTGAACCGATGCTAAAAAGACGAAAACCCGGCGATTTTGGGACAACAACCCGCATAGAGCAAGATATGCCTGAAATAGTGAGTGGAGTATCTAATGGCATAACTACAGGGGCAAGAATTAATATTGCATTTAATAACCAAGACATTAGGCATGAAGATTACGAATTTGATGGATTCTTCAGACCAGGACATGCCGATTTTACTACCTTTAAGAAATATAAAGGGAAAAAAGATTTAAGTGGAGGAGGTCAAGCTTCGGGAAGAATGACAGTGGCATTAGTGGCAGCCGGTGTGGTAGCTCAAAAAATGCTTGATAATGTTGAGATTAGCTCAAATATTATCGAAATTGGAGGACAAAGAGACTTTGATGATATTTTAAAAATTGCATATCAAAAAATGGATAGCCTTGGCGGTATAATAATATGTAATGTAAAAAACCTACCAATTGGTTTTGGCGAACCTTTTTTCGATTCTTTAGAATCAGTAATTAGTCATGCTATTTTTTCAATTCCCGGAATTAAAGCTATTGAGTTTGGCGAAGGTATTAAAGCCTCAAAAATGTTTGGTTCAGAATATAATGATCCAATTATAGATAAATTTGGTAAAACAGCTTCAAACAATACGGGCGGAATAAATGGCGGCATAAGTAATGGAAATGATGTCTATTTTAGAGTTTATGTGAGACCTACTGCCAGCATAGGAATCGAACAAAAAACCTATAACTTTAAACGAGAAAAAATTGAATCTTTTAAAATAAATGGAAGGCACGATGTGTGCTTTACCTTACGGCTACCTCCTGTGATTGAGGCTGTTACGGCTTTTGCTTTGGCAGATTTAAAAATGATGTATCGCAATAATAACTTATAAAAAAATGGAAGCATTTCTAAAATATTGTGCCCGATTTTTGAGCGAAAAATACAATAATGATTTTGAAACAGTAAAACTCGTATTCCCAAACAATAGATCTATCTTATATTTTAATAAATACCTTACAGAGTTTACAAACAAACCTATTTGGGCTCCACAATGTATCACAATTAGTAAACTGTTTACCGACAAAACTAAACTTAAACCCTGCGAAGATTTATTGTTAGTTTTTAATCTGTACAAGTCATATACTAAAATTACAGGAAGCAATGAGAGCTTCGACTCATTCTTTTTGTGGGGTAAAACTCTCCTTTCAGATTTCGATGATATTGATAAATACATGATTCCAGCCAAAGATTTGTTCTCAAATGTAAAAGACTTAAAAGAATTAGATAACGAAATTGGTGGATATAGCAAAGAAGATGAGGAAATTATTCGCAAGTTTTGGAAAAATATTATCGATAGTCGAGATTCTATTGAAAAGCAATCGTTTGTAAAATTATGGGAAAACCTATATGAGATATATTTAGATTTCAAAAATACACTCAAAAACGAAGGCTGGGCTTATCAAGGTATGCTATATCGTAGTGTAAGCGAAAATCCTGATTTAAAATTTGGCAACTACAATTATTGGTTTATCGGTTTTAATGCTCTTAATAAATGCGAAAAAACTGTAATGAAAAAAATGCAAACCTTGTCTATTGCAAATTTTTTATGGGACTATGATGAATACTTTACAGGCAATAATTTTCATGAAGCCGGATTGTTTTTGCGTGAAAACTTAAAATTATTCCCACCACCGTCCAATTTCGTGATAAATTCTAATATGAAAAAAAATGGGAAGCCTGAGATTGAATGTGTGTCAGCAGTTTCAGGCATATCACAAACAAAATATATGTCCCAATTGCTTAGTAAATGGAGTAAAGAACCCAATTTTAATGCTGAAAGA
>JAVERJ010000283.1:0-2853 GCA_034007185.1 Candidatus Carbonibacillus sp.
TTTCGATCATCAGGGCAAGAGCAATACCCCACGCCCCAAGATTGGTCAGTCCTTGAAATATATTCAATACGAACTCATGCACGTTGTGTTTGGCTCCTTACATGGTCTTATGGCCCTTAAGATGAACACATCTTTACCAGGCAGCCTCATCTTTTAACGTTTCGGATGTGTGAGAAGGTGCCGGTGAAGGGATTTTGAGCACACGCAATCGCAAAATACGTAAATCTTCCATCTCTGTCACGGTAAACATAAGCACTTGATCTTCTTCTTCGTACCGTATCTTTTGTCCTACCTGCGGCGTCATGTCGACTTGCGAATAAATCCATCCACCGATCGTATCATAATCTTCATTTTCAATGTGGGTATGAAACGTTTCGTTAAAATCATCGATTAACATGCGGCCATCGATGGAATGTGAACCATCCGGCAACGCTTCAAGAAGCGGTCGTTCTTCATCAAACTCATCTTGTATTTCTCCGACGATCTCTTCGAGTACGTCTTCAAGCGTCACCAATCCCGCTGTTCCACCGTATTCATCGATCAAAATGCACATCTCTGTTTTTTCTCTCTGCATCACTTTAAGCAAACGGCTTAACGGAATGGACTCCGGGACTTTGGCAATCGGCCTTAAAAGACGCTTTAAGTCGCGCTCCTCAGGCATACGCCAAAAATCTTTGATGTGAATGAGTCCGATGATGTGATCCTTATCGGGATCACATAACGGATAGCGCGTATGCATTTTTTCTTTAATAATCGCCATGTTCTCATCATATGAAAGCGACGTGTATAAACATTCCATTTCCGTCCTCGGAATCATGATCTCCCGGGCATTGGTCTCTGCAAATTCAAATATATTATCAACAAGATCATATTCGGATTGGTCAATGAGCCCACTTTCATGAGACTCACGCATTAAATAGCGAATCTCTTCTTCTGTATGGGCGCTTTGATGATCAGGAAGCACCTTAAGCCCCATGAGTTTCATCACGCCTTCGGTCGCCCAGTTCAACAAAACGATAAAAGGCCGCGTTAGCTGATAAAAATAAAAAATCAGCCCCGAGCCCCAAAGGACAATCCTTTCTGCAGCTTGAATGCCCATCATCTTCGGCACTTGCTCACCAAGCACGATATGGATGGACGTAATCAATAAAAAACCAACTGTTGTAGCGATCGGTGCAATCCATTCATCCGGAACATGAGCCCAGATAAACAATGGATGAAGGAGTGCACTCACAACCGGTTCCCCGAGCCAACCAAGGGCAAGCGAAGCTAAAGTGATACCAAGCTGCGCTGCTGACAAATAGCGTGGCATATCATTGATCAGCACGAGGGCCGATTGCGCGCGTGTATCACCTTCTTCCGCCCGTGACTCGAGTCGACCGTGGCGTACACGCACCATTGCAAATTCAATGGCGACAAAATAGGCATTGACAAAAACAAAAAAGATGACCCACAAAAGATATACTAGAGAAAAAGTAGGGTCTGGATCGTCCAAGCTGTTCCTGCCTTTTTAGGTCACGCCATCCATCCGTCTATAGCGTTTTTACCGATAAAAGGCAGGTCACACCTCCTCGATTTTAAAAAATTAGACGTGCTTATATGTGATTATAACGCATTTTATTGTTTTGGTAAAGGTATTTAACCAATGGATACACCGTGGGCCGCCATATAAATGATATACAGATTTAAAACGATAACGATAACCGCAATGACAAGAGCGAGCGCAAGCGTCCATGGGCCATTTTTAAGAGGACCCATCCATTGTTTTTTGCTGGTCAAAATAATTAACGGAACAAGTGCTAAAGTAATCCCAAACGATAAAAACACTTGACTCCAAAGGAGCGCGATCGTCGGCGATATACCGCTTAAGATGATGACAAGCGGTGGAATGATGCTAACAGCCCGGCGTAGATAAATCGGAATATGCCAACGGACAAAACCTTGCATGATGATATCGCCCGAGAGAATTCCGACCGAAGAGCTGGAAAGACCTGCTGCTAAAAGACCCAATCCGAAAAGGATCGTCGCTACCGGCCCAATCAGTTCCCCCAACGTATGTGCAGCTTCTTCAATCTCCGTAATCATGAGCCCATGCTGATGAAACAAAGCTGCAGCGACGATGAGCATACTCATATTGATCACGCCTGCCAAGCCCATGGCCAACCATATGTCGATCAGTTCGAGACGATACAGTCTTTTTTTATCCGCTTCATGACGAATACGCACTCGTTTTTGAACAAGCGCTGAGTGTAAATATATGGCGTGCGGCATAACCGTCGCGCCTAGGATACCCGCACCCAAAAGCACACTCTCCCCATCAGCAAAACGCGGTATAAAAAGCCCTTCCATCATTGGAACAACATGAATACCGGAGAAAAACATCTCGATCACAAACGAAAAAACAACGACCATCACCAATGCCGTAATCGCAGCTTCTAAAGGGCGCACACCGCGTCGTTGGAGCTCAAGAAGTAAAAATGAGATAACTGTGGCTACAATGGCCGATTGAACCATTGAAAGATTAAACAGCAAGGATAGTCCCAACGCACCACCTAAAAACTCTGCCAGATCGGTCGCCATCACGACGAGCTCCCCTTGAATCCACATGAGAAACGAAGGGACAGGACCGTACTGAGCGCGAAACACTTCCGGCAAATTCATGCCTGTGGCGATGCCTAACTTTGCTGAAAGCGCCTGAACCAATACTGCCATGAGGTTTGCACCAAGCACAACCCAAAGGAGCATATATCCGTACGTCGAACCCGCGGCAATGTTGGTTGCAAAATTACCCGGATCAATGTAAGCAACCGAAGCGATAAAAGCAGGACCTAAAAAAGGGATAAGACCGCGCAA
>JAVERJ010000015.1:0-19226 GCA_034007185.1 Candidatus Carbonibacillus sp.
TAAATTTGATATACAACCGCTTCTTTCCACCACTTGCGCTGATCCATACCTTTCACCCCCATCTCATCATAGCATGCACGTCCATATTTGCCAATATGATAACCACCTTTAAAAGGTCTCTCATAACAATCCCGTCTTCATTCAAGAACACCCGAACGTCCAATAACACCCGAACGTGAAACAATAAATCAAACCACGTCCTATTACAGATGAGGTTTATGTTCATGTATACCGTCTTGAACCACTGGGCGTCCAGCACGCAACCAGCCGTGGATACTATCAAAATAGTTTTTTACAGGTAGACCCCGTTCCCGCAACAAGAAAAAAACAACAGCAGAACGGGCCCCACTATGGCAGTAAAGACCGACTGGCTCCTTTTTTAGAGCCGGTTCCGTTTGCAAAAGTTTTGAAGGATCCTCCATAAAACGAGCAAGCTCAATATGCGTCGCGCCCTTTATTCTGCCGCCTTGTGCACAACACGGTGCAACCATCTGACCATGATATTCTTTCTTCGTGCGCACATCGATCAAATTCGGATGCACCGCTGCTTCTTCACCAAGTAACAACCAATCCTTACGAAGCTGGACAGTTGGCAATGGCGTAGGATCATACATTTCTATATGATGATCCGTGGCAAAAGGTTGCCAACCTTCCGACCAAAGCATCACGTCCATGCCTCCTAAGCCAAGGATAAAAGCACTACGGCACAAAAGAGGCGATAACCCTTGATCATACAGAACGAGTACCGTATGACTGGACGCACCTTGTAAACCAAGCGATTGATAAACTTTTTGTAACGCCTCTGAAACTTTTTCCAGATCACTTGTCGAATCCAAAGCAACCATCCATTGGGATAGATCAACCCAACGTGCCCTCGGTAGATGTCCGCTTAAAAACGCTTGATAAGGACGGACGTCGATCCAAATAAACGTTTTGCCATCATCCGTGGACAACGGTAACGTCTCTATTGGGTAATCACGAAGATATATATTAAAAAAAAACGTCTGGGTCATCGCCGTTTCCCCTCCCCCGATCAATATTGCACCAATGTCACCAACCATACCATGCACACGAACATCTATATCCGTTTGACGGTTACGCCTTTTAAAGTATCTTTAACGGGGCAAACGCGTTCGGCATGCATTAACAATGCATCGATCTGCTCTTTTGAACCTTCCCCTTCAATCGTTACATGATAACGAATTTCTAAAAGACCAGGGCGAATCGCCGGGTCTTCCTCTCGATAACCCCTCGGATCAAGATCCCCTTCCACTGCAATTTTTAAATGTTGAATATTGACATGATGGTGCGGAGCCAGAGAACGAATAAGCACAACCATACATCCTCCAAGAGCGCTTAACAACAGTTGCACCGGATTGGGTCCAAGGCCTGTCCCTCCACTTGCGGTCGATTCATCGATGATCACCTCGTGCCCGCCTGTATGTGCAATCGATCGAACACCTTCTCCTGACCATTGAACATGACTGATCAACTTGACCATACACATCCACTCCTTTTTTCTTTTTTTCGCTTCTCCATGATCAAGCTTAAAATAAAATAGTCTAATCTATCCTATTCATATCATGAATCATGAAGCTTAAACTAATGATCCATAAAAAAGACACATTTGTCAAGAATGCGATGTATATCACGTATTCTTTGAGAAAGTCCTACACCGTAACATGCTTTGCGAAATGTTCGGTTTATGGTACACTGGTGGCAGTCTTAGGAAAAGACATACACAACCTTAAATTCATGGAAGGATATACACGCAAAGATGCATCTGTAAGGACGAAAGGAGACGCCCAATGCCCCTGATTTGGCTGTTTTTACTGGTGTTACTTATTCCCATGCTCTTTTTATTTTTATTCGTCCAGATTACAACCCTATCTTTTACCGCGCTTGGACTTACCCCCTTGGGGGCAACGCTTCTTTTTACCATATCCATTATCGGAAGCATGATCAATATTCCCCTGAGTATTCGCGACATTGAACAGGGTCCGCTTCGACGACGCAATGAATCGCTTTTTCCTTATTTTATTTATTACTATCCACCTCAAGTCGAAAGACAAATTATTGCGATCAATGTGGGTGGTGCGCTCGTCCCAATTGCCTTTAGCATTTATCTTCTGATGCGCACACCGTTTTTTCCTGCGCTGATCGCGACCCTGGTTATGACGATCGTCGCCAAGCTGCTCGCCCGTCCTGTTGAAGGTGTTGGTATTGCCCTTCCTGCCTTTATCCCACCCTTAATCGCCGCATTGATTGCCGTCATCGTATCACCCGATCACGCCGCGCCGGTCGCTTATATCTCGGGCGTCTTAGGCACACTCATCGGGGCTGACCTTTTAAACCTGCCGCGTCTTAAACGTTTTCAAACACAGATGATCAGCATCGGAGGCGCCGGTGTTTTTGATGGGATCTTCATGATTAGCTTAACTGCAGCTATCTTAGCGCTGATCTTTGGTTAAACATAACACCCAAAAAAGGCTTAGAACCTTTAAACGTTCTAAGCCTTTTTCGCTTGTAAAGGACCTCTTGCGATCAACATCCACAGGTGTCATTTTCAAATGACGATCGATGCTCGACGATCGTTTTATCCAGATCCTCGCTCCCCATGATCAAAACGGGTTCAGGCATGATTTTAGGCATCGCTTGGACATAGGCATTTAAGTCGACGATAATCTGCGTTGTCCCAACACCCGCTTTCTCTAAAAGCTCGATGGCATAAGGGTCAACGCGATATGGCACTTCGTAATAAATATGTTGAATACCTGCTTGAATCAAAAGTTTGGTACAATTTAAGCAAGGGAAATGGGTAACGTACAATTCTGCGCCATCTGTCGATACACCAAATTTGGCACACTGCATCAGTGCGTTTTGCTCAGCATGAATCGTGCGTATACAATGGCCATCGCGTATCTTACAGCCGACATCGATACAGTGCTCATCGCCAGCAATACTGCCATTGTACCCACCAGCAATAACCCGCCGATCGCGAACAATCACCGCACCAACCATAAGACGCGTGCATGTCGCGCGGAGAGCGATGAGTTTGGCTTGTGCCATAAAATATTCATGCCAGCTAATGCGTCCGCTCATCGGCATTCATTTCTCCTTTATCATTCATGCTCTAGACATCACACATCATGACGCGCATCTGAAGCGCTGTTTCTTGTCAAGGCAATGATACGTGCAATGATACGTGCAATGATACGTCCATGCACTGGTACTATACATCTCAAGGTTTTTTTAAAAGCCTAGCATGTTCCACTTTGATACAACGATTTGTAACAACGTCTAGCCCACCCGCTTCTGCGATACGCACGGTTTCCTCATGGTGGATTCCAAGCTGTAGCCATAAAGCCTTGGCACGAATGGCGACAGCTTTTTCAGCAATCGGTGGTGTTTCTTCGGCACGGCGAAAAACATCGACAATATCGACGGGTCCTTCAATATCTTCTAAGCGGGCGACAGCTTTTTGTCCCAACCATGTCTCTAATCTAGGATTAACCGGTATCACTTCATAGCCAGCCTGAAGTAAATATTCTGCAACCCGATAGCTATCCCTATCCGGCTTATCCGATAGACCTACGACCGCAATGCGTTTCGATGTTTCCAACAACCGTTTCATCGCTTGATCATCATGGGATATGTTTTTACCTGTAATCAATTGAAGCATCCTTTCTATAACATCGATCAACGCTTTGAAATCATTGAATCTTTATCATCTAACGAAGTCGTTACAACATACTTCCGAGTATCCTAGCAGTTTCTTCTATCATAACGCAAAGCCTCTCGTACAAGCAACTGTATGAACGGCGATGTCAAAAAAGGAGAAAGTAAAAAGTACATGAAGAACATGCAATCATGAATAGACTGTGCACCATGTTATTTTGTTACAATAGATATGAGGCATAGCCAACCGCTTAACAAATAACAAAGAATAAGAAAAGGAGTTTTCCTCATGGATCTAAAATTATCCGGTAAAAAAGCACTTGTTGCTGGCGCATCACAAGGTTTGGGTCGAGCCATCGCCGAAACATTATTCGCAGAAGGAGCACATGTCGCCATTTTAAGTCGCAGTCAAGAAAAGCTCAAACAAGTCAAACACGAGATGATTCAAAAAGCACCCAGCCGCGAGAGCGAGGTGCGCACGTATGCGGTCGACGTCAAAAATGCTCCTGGTTTAGAGCACGTTTTTAAAGATCTGGCTGAACAGTGGGGGGGCATCGATATTCTTCTCGCCAATGCGGGTGGCCCACCGGTCGGTTCCTTTGATGAACTCTCCGACGAAGCTTATTATGACGCTTTCGAGACGAACTTTATGGGCACCGTCCGCTTAATTCGCGGGGCATTGCCCTTCATGCGCCAACGTCAAGGCGGACGTATTGGCATCATCACGTCGCAATCCGTCAAAGAGCCCATTCCCGGGTTACTTCTTTCCAATGCGATTCGCGCTGGTGTCACAGGCCTGGCAAGAACACTGGCCAATGAGGTGGCCAAAGACCATATTCTTGTGAACTGTTTTGCACCAGGACGCATCGATACAGAACGGGTGCGCGCTTTGGATGAAGAAAACGCTAAACGCGCCCATGTCACAACAGATGACATCAAAGCTAAAATGACAGCAGCCATTCCTCTCGGGCGCTATGGTCAGCCGGATGAATTGGCGCGGGTCGTAACGTTTTATTTATCTTTTGCCAACACTTACGTGACTGGACAGACGATTTTAATCGATGGCGGTAAGGTTGGAACACTTTTATAACAGAGATCATCCTTTTTACAAGGATGACTGAAAAAATGTTACGGTATGCTTACCGCGTGACTTTGAAAGATATAAGGCTTGATCCGCTGCTTTTAATAATTCGTCAATGTGTTTTACATGTGTAGGATACAAAGCGATGCCGACGCTGAGGCGAATACGTTCCATGGTATTTTGAATATATAGTTCACTTTCTCGAAAATGCTCTAAAAGGTGTTCAACATAACGATGAATGTCCGCTACCACATGGTCTTTCATAAGGACGACGAATTCATCCCCTGCAAAGCGATACGGGCGAATGGTCTCGGTCTCGCTCGCTCTGAGTATAGCAGCAATGGCCTTAAGCAATAAGTCCCCAGCTTCGTGACCGTATGTATCATTAAAACGTTTTAAATCATCGGCATCTATCATCATGAGCGCTAAAGGTTTTTCGTCATCAGCCGTTTGGGCAAAAACGTATAAGTCGCGTTCAAATGAACGGCGATTTCTAAGTTCGGTAAGCGCATCATAATATGATAATCTTTCAACTTCTTGATGAAGTTTCGTAGCTTCGATGGCGACCATCACTTGACTTCCAACCATTTGTAAAAATTGCATATCTTCATTGGAAAAAGTGTGGGGCAGATAACTTTCAACAGCCATAACCCCTCGTAACGTATCACGAATAAACAGTGGAACAAACATCGCTGAAGCGACGGATCGACTCATCTGCCCCCATTTTAACCGTGGCAAGGTCTGAAAATCTTCTTCTGTATGCAAAAGTAGGGGTTGTTTTGTGCGGACAACATGTCCTACAATGCCTTGCGAGGAGCGTAACGTCACTGGATCGTAGCGAACCCCTTGCTCGTCATAATAAGGAATAACCATGCGGTGACGACTTTCATCGATCAACGCAATAAAAAAAACATCTGGTTTCAGCCATACCTTTATTAACTCATGGACCAACCGATAGATCTCTTCCACATTAAAAAGTCCAAAAAGTTTCTGAGTAAAACGAAAAACAGCTTGACTCTGCGCATGGTACGTGACCAAACGATGATGCGTTTCCGCTAGAAGTTCAATTTCTCCGATCATCGTTAGGTAAAGTCGACGCACATCCTCAGTAAGCGTCTCATCATGTAACAACGCTTCACCGATTCGCAAGGCTGTGTCAATGATCCCTGTATGTTCTGTTTGCTGTCGTATGTTCGATAATAACTGAATAAGCTGTGCGACGTATGTCGAATGAGACAACCTGTTCCCCTCCACAGCTGCTGCCTCTTTGTTGTACGCTCATCCGCCTTACACCCATCACTGACGGCATGCGTTTAAAAACCTAACTTTGCGTATCTTTCTCTTTTATAAACGACAAGGCGGTTCCTTGCAAGCTTAAAGGCGCTCGCTTCACACAAAAGTTAAAATCATCCAAAACACAACATAACGATTACTGTCCGAGTTCATTCATGACGATCTCTTCCGTTTCAATATAGTGTGGTATGTCTTTAAGGCTACCCAAGCGCGCCGGCGGAAGCGCAGAAAGCATCTGTCTTCCATAACGTTTGGTACGAAGACGAGGATCCATAAAGACGACAACACCCCGATCTTGCTTACTGCGCAAAAGACGTCCCACACCCTGCTTAAGTTTAAGCGTTGCTTCTGGTAATGACCATTCCATAAAGGCATCACGTCCCTGACGCTTAAGCGCATGTAATCGGGCCTGAACTCGGGGATCTTGAGGATTTGCAAAAGGCAGTTTGGTCACAACAACACAGCTCAAAGCTGGTCCGGGAACATCAATACCTTCCCAGAAACTATCATTGCCGAACAACACACTCTTCGGATTGCTTTTAAATTGACGAATTAATGCATCTCTATCTACACTGGGGTGATGTTCAAGAAGCGTTAAACCTTTTGCTTCAAACCACGGCGTGAGTCGTTCAGATAATTCACGGATATGACGATAACTCGTAAATAGAACAAGCGTCCGTCCTTCTGTCAACGATAAAACCCGTTTTAATCCTTTTTCTAAAAAATCAACAAATGCACTTTCCTCGCGTGGATCGGGTGCGGTTTCACTGATAACGAATAAGGCATGATCTTCGTAGTTAAACGGACTCGGTGCCAAAAATGTATGATACGTCTCGAGACCGAGCGTATCGGCAACATAATCAAAAGATTGCCCTGCAGCAAGCGTGGCTGAGACAATCGTAACGGGTATCTCACGAAAAATGGGGCCTAAAATCATTTTGGCTGAAAGTGGCTCCGCATGGACTGTTATACCCATGGCGCGAACCTCTTTCATCCCCAGTTCAATCGGTGTCGCCTGCTCCGGCGGTACATACGTCAGCCAATAACCATACTGATCCGCGTTTTGATGCACAAACGCCGCCTCTAACGTCCATAGCACACTTTGAAATGATTCCAAAAGCCGCGTCAGACCGCGCTGTTTCGTTTCATCACTGCCTTCTAATTGATAAAGACCTTGGAGATAGACGATCCAATCATTTAATGTCTGGCGATAACCTTTAGGTCCGTCTAACGGCGACTGAAGGAGGTATGTTTGATTGTTTTGAGCGCGCCATGCCTCTAAATGCACCGATGCATCATCAGATGTTTTGTCTCTTTTTTCCAGAAGTCCGTCAAAAAACATCATCACTTCCAGTAAACTCGAGCGAATACGTTCAGCATGGGCACGAACATCTTGAAGCCGCTCCGGTGTAAATACATCTTCCATCCATGCTTGCTTTTTTCCCTCGATCATCCGAAAAAGACCATCCACTTCGGGTATCGAAACCGTTCGCGCAAAATAACGAGAACATACGTCTTGAACGTGATGCCCTTCGTCAAAAATCATCCGCGTATACGACGGGAGGACACCGCTGTCATGCGTCTTTTTGAGGGCAAGATCGGCAAAGACGAGTGCATGATTGGCGACAATCAAGTGGGCCTTACTCCAGCGTCTCCGCGCCTGTTGAATAAAACAGCGATCATAAAAAGGGGAAGCTTGATAGAGACAATCATCGGCATCACCGGCAATCTCCTGCCAAACGGTGTAGGGGATGGGAAAAGGAAACTCCTCACGCAACCCTTCTTGTGTCGTATCGAGTACTTCAGCTATTTTTTCAATAACATCCGGTGGTGCATCTTGCTTGGATAAAAGATCATTTCGATCTCGACCGTTACGGCTGTTGCCACGAGGCAAGGACTCACGATAGGCTGCAAAACGGCGTCGACACAAATAATTTGACCGACCTTTGGCCAATTCATATCGCAAACCATCATAACCAAGTTCTTGTATCGCAGCATGGACGATCGGTAAATCTTTTGTCAAAAGTTGTGTCTGAAGATGAAGTGTGTGCGTGGCAATCAACACTGTCTCCTCAAACGTGAGCGCATAGAGTGAAGCGGCAATAAGATAGGCAAATGATTTTCCTGTACCCGTTGCCGCTTCCGCCAACAGATGATTGCCTTCAAACAACGCTTCCAAAACAGCGCGCGTTAAGGCCCATTGTTCTTCTCGCACCTCATACTTGGGAACAAGGTGCGAGAGTACGCCATCCGGTTTAAAAAGTTCATCGACGGCATGAAGAGCACTTCTAAGCCCTTCATGATGGTCCTGCATCGTTTTAATCTCCCTTCTCCGACGGATAAGCGCTTGAGGCTGCTTGACGAGCTTTTAGTTCATTTAATGCACGACTTAACCGTTCGATGTCTTGTTTCGCCATCGTTATGAAAAACGTATACGCATCTTCTAAATCTGCTGTACTTCCCTGAAGCGCATCTTCAAACCGCGCTTTTGCAGCTTGATACACATCTAAAGCGCGATCAATAGACGCTTTAATTTCGGCTTCGGCCACTTCTGGACGAAGCAGGGGGTCACGTGCATCTTCATAAAGATGCGGTACATACCACTCCGCTTCATCAGCACCATCAAAATCAAGTTTAACATCGATATATCCATCATCATCCACAAGTGCAGCGATCCACAAAAATGGATCTGGAAAGCTTACACCGCGTACCGTTCCCATAAATGCCGGACGTGGCCAAAGGGCAAGAGAACGCGTAGAAAGGAACGCACTTGTTTCAGAAACATCAAGTGAACGCATAAAACGGACGCGCTCCAATCGACCAGCAAGAAAGGCCAAAACTGCAATGCGCCCAGGATCTTGAACCCCCGTCGCAGCAAAGCGCCGAATGATCTGCCACTTTTCCTGACGTGACAACACTACGTTTCACCACCTTCAGTCCCCTTATTGTATCATAAAAAAACGTCCGAGGTGAGATCCGGACGCCTATAGATAACGAGACGGAACTTAAATTTCGTCAACCACTTTTAGCTCTAACCCTGATCATGACTGTTCATGAAGTTGCATCTCTGGTGCGGTGATGAGACCTTTCGCCTCATGCGCTGGCCAAGCATGTTGCCAAAGGGCATCTAAAGCAGCCCCCATGAGCGCTTTAGCAGCGAGTAACATCGCCCGCTCGTCAATATCAAACCGCGGATGATGATGTGGAAAAATGGCCTGTACCTCTGAATTACCAGCACCTGTAAAAAAGAATGTTCCAGGCACATGTTTTAAATAATAAGCAAAATCTTCCCCGCCCATGGTTGGTGGCATCTCTATGATTCGATCAGCCTTATACAGCGTTTCCATCAACGTCTTAAAATGTTCTGTGATCTTAGGATCATTGATCAGGGCATCATAACCCCTTTCATACAAAAACGTCGCTTCGCCGCCAAACATCGTCGTTTCTGAATGGACGATCCGCGCCATTTCTTGTTCAATCTGTTCACGGACAAAAGCATCAAAGGTGCGTACGGTTCCTTCCAGCATCACCCGCTCAGCAATAACGTTAAACGCGGAGCCACCTTGAATCTTTCCTACAGTCACCACCGCTTCTTTGAGCGGATCGACGCGTCTGGAGACGATTTGCTGTAATTTCACAATGATATTGGCCGCAAGAACCACAGCATCGATCGTCTCATGGGGCGCTGCCCCGTGCCCACCCCGTCCTTTGACGTCTATCGTAAAACGATCGGCGTTAGCCATAGCATAACCGCTCCGTGTACCAATGACACCCAATGGCAACCCCGACCAAAGATGTGTACCAAAAATGACATCGACCCCTTCTAAAGCCCCGTCATCAATCATCGGTTGAGCACCACCGGGTGCGACTTCCTCTGCAAATTGATGAATCAGTACGACTTCTCCAGGCCAAAGCTGACGCGTTTCTGATAAGACTTTGCCTAGTGCTAGTAACGTTGCAGTATGCCCGTCATGTCCACAAGCATGCATTTTACCATTGATTTTTGAACGATACGTAACTGCTTTTTCATCTTGAATCGGTAATGCGTCAAAATCAGCACGTAAAGCGACGGTCGGTCCTTCACCATGTCCTTTGATTCGACCCACGACACCCCGTCCGCCGACACCCTCTCTGACTTCAACACCCCAATTTTTTAGTTTTTCTGCGACATAGCGCGGTGTTTCATATTCTTCAAAAGATAATTCAGGATATTGGTGAAGATGACGACGCCATGAAACCATATCCGGAAACAAGGCGTCTAAAGATTGAAATACTGCTTTTAAAAGTTCGACATTCGTCAATTTTGTCATGACGATCCCCTCTTTTTCATATTTTTTCACATGTATATGCAATGACATCGTTCAGCCGCTTGATCCTATGACTTTGTAGCGCATGAACATTTTCTTTTATTTTTTCTTCTTTTTCTTCTCAGGCAATCGATCTTTTTTTTAATGATATCCTTATTCTTGCAACGCTTCAGCCTTATCACGTATACTATCTTTAACCATATGCAAATCGAAGACATGGTCATCTCTTACAAAAAGCATCAAGCATATGTCGATGAAAACAAGATATCCCACATTCTTACGATGCGTTAAAACATTGAAATCATAAGCATTTATAATTGAAGGAGAGGAAGACTTGGGTGCTTGATGTCTTAGCATTTGTCATCATCGTACTGATCGCTTCAATTCTCGCTGGTATCATCGGTTCTCTCTTGGGCTTAGGTGGTGGCGTGATCATCGTGCCGATGCTTACCCTCATTTTTGGATTAGATATCCGTTACGCCATCGGAGCCAGTATTGTTTCTGTAATTGCCACCTCGAGTGGCGCGGCTGTAGCTTTTGTCCGGGATCGTATGACCAATGTACGGATCGGTATGGTATTAGAGATGGCAACAACCGTCGGTGCACTTTCTGGTGCGGCCCTAGCGGCTTGGTTAAGCGCGCAGTGGTTGGGTGTCATCTTCGGGCTTTTGCTCCTCTATTCAGCCTATGAAATGTTCCGTAAACGTGAAGATGGTATGCTGTATCAAGGAAAAAGTGATGCATTTACAGAACGCTTTCGTTTGGAAGGAACATATGAAGACCCAGCCATGAAAAAAACCATCCATTACGTACCCCGTCATCTGGCCTGGGCGTTTCCTGGCATGTTTGGTGCAGGTGTGATCTCCGGACTGCTTGGTATCGGCAGCGGTTCGTTTAAAGTCCTTGTAATGGATATGATCATGGGTTTACCCATTAAAGTCTCTTCTGCCACCAGCAACCTCATGATCGGCGTGACCGCTGCTGCCAGTGCCGCTGTATATTTTATGCGCGGGGACATCCAACCACTCATTGCCGCTCCTGTTGCTATCGGTGTTTTAATCGGTGCTTTTATCGGAGCAAAGCTGATGCCTTCTTTAAAAGGATCGACACTGAATAAAGTTTTTGTCCCGGTCATCATCTTCGTAGCGCTCGAAATGATTTATGATGCGCTCAAACATTGAGGCTGAAAGCATGATCCCAGATAACGACACACCATTCGATATGAAAAGAGGCATGGAGCCTTCGTGCTTATGAAAAGAAGTCCAAGAATCATAAAGCATCATAAAAGAGGTGCATAGAGCCTATGTCCGAACAGACAACGGAAACCAAACGTAATCCTGAAGGCCATAAAGATCATGCAGCACCTGAGGCACTTGGTCTGGTGGAGACAACCATTGCTTATATTTTGAGAATCGGTGTAGCCATCAGTATGGGGGTGGTCACCATAAGCCTTATAGCTTTAATCATTCACGACCTTATAGGCGGTGGACAGCTTATCCACACTCCGTATCCGGAAGTTTTCACACACCCTTCCGTCACTTTTGATCCGCGCTCTTTTACTCAATTGTGGCACGGCTTAATGACAGGCAATCTCTTTAGTTGGATGAGTCTCGGCCTACTTCTTTTAATTTTAACACCCGTCGTTCGTGTATTAGTCTCTATTTATGCTTTTATAAAAGAAAAAGATCGATTGTATACATGTATCACTTCATTTGTGCTGGGCGTACTGCTTTTAAGTTTCTTTCTCGGCCGTTACGGGATATAATGACCTCATTTTGAACATAAGGAGTGATCATCTATGCACATTTTGATCACCGGTGGAAGCGGACTCATTGGACGTGCCCTGACACAAAATTTTTTACGTGAAGGGCACCGTGTCAGTTGGCTCAGCCGAACAACCGATACTCGTCCCCCAGAAGCGTTTCGACCCTATGCCGATGCTTTACAGGTGATTCCTTGGCTATACGCTGGCGCAGAACCGGAAAATAGGCTGGTAGCATTGGGTACACCGGATGTGGTCATCAATTTGGCCGGGACTTCTATCAATGCATCGCGCTGGCATAAAGCACAAAAAGAAGCCATTTTGACCAGTCGGATCTCAGCTACCGATACACTCCTTCAACTTTTGCAAAAACTGCCACAACGCCCAAGCATTTTTATCAATGCTTCCGCTTTAGAAGCGAGTCGTCCGCTTGCACTCGATATCGATGTTCATGCGCCGCTTTCCCAGCTCGTAGAGACAGGAACAAAGTTTTACGGACTCGATTTTTTAACCTATGTGACACGCGTCTGGGAAGGAAGAGCAGCACAAGCCAAAGCACTCGGCATGCGTACCATATTCGCACGTTTTGGTATTGTCTTCAGTCGTGAAGGCGGAGCTTTGCCGGAGCTGGTGCGGCCCGTTCGCCTATACGTAGGCGGTCCGATTGCTGGCGGCCATCAAATGCTATCCTGGATCCATATCGCCGACGTCGTAGGGATGTTGCAATGGTCTATCGATCAAACAGCGATCGACGGCCCGCTCCATGTGGCTGCACCCGAAGCAGCTAGCAATGCACACGTCATTCGGACCATCGCCCGCTTATTAAACCGTCCTTACTGGTTACCCGTACCAAAAGCACTTCTGAACGTGGTGCTCGGTGAAATGAGTGCCCTTGTCACTGAAGGCTACAAACAAACACCAATCGAAGCGCTAAAGTATGGATACCCGTATCGTTTCCCAGATTTAGAGTCTGCACTGAAAGATTTATTCAGGGATTAGCGCCCCTTTTGGGTCATCGTCTCCGGTGCTAGTACGGCCACAACTTCTCCTTTGACAACAAGTGTCTCGCCAGCGTACAGATCAGTTGCAATCACGGCCTTTTTTTCTCCCAAAGAAACGATCCGACCACGGGCGCTTAAAGTTTCACCATGGGGTGTGGGACGAATAAAATCAACCTTTAACATCGCTGTCACACATCTGGGTACAGGCGTCCCATCACCGAGTGTATGCCCATTCTGACGATGAAAAGCTAAAGAAGCTGAACCTGTGCTGTGACAATCAATCAGTGAGGCAATCAGCCCGCCGTAAACAAAACCCGGAATCGCTATATGCTCTGGACGTGGTACATATTCAGTGATCGTCTCATCGCCATCCCATCGCGTCTTAAATTTGAGCCCTGCTTCATTGTTGTAACCGCAACCATAACACCATGCAAAATCTTGTGGGTAATGATCTTGAACATATGGAGAAACATGAAGGTCTACTTTGTTCATCAGCGTCATCCTTTCAAGGGGCATGCGTATCTACGTGCTTCTACAAGTGATGTTTCATATTTTTATATTTTCTTATATCATAGCATACGATTCAAATCACTAAAAGCCGGAAGCTCTCCTGAGCGTTTGGTCATAGTCACGGCTCTCCGCACTGTCTCTGCTACAACATCTTGGGCGAGGGTGCCAACCCAATCGGCATTTGCAACAACCTCACCGACGGAAAGTGCAAAAAGTGTATCTCCATCGTACTGAGTGTGTACAGGATAAATCGAACGGATGA
This sequence comes from Candidatus Carbonibacillus sp., assembly GCA_034007185.1. GTDB lineage: Bacteria > Bacillota > Bacilli > Thermicanales > DSM-22653 > Carbonibacillus. The sequence continues at coordinate 13,895 of JAVERJ010000015.1, forward strand.
GCCCACCATGTGCCATATCAGCCACGCGTGCCGCTTCTATCTTATTGAGACGCGCATTGGTTGCGATCACACCGATGGTCGTAGCCGTGCCAGGGAAAAGATCATTCATCGCATCACTTGCATGCACTGTAGCGTTTGTAGCGTTGGTTAAAAGCACTTCAAGGGGCAGAACGTGTTGTCCGTCTTCAGAACGCACACCTGCTAAGACCGCGCGCGTCGTCTCGTCATAAATGCTTCCGACAGCGTTGACGGCAATGAGCGCGCCAATGATCAGTCCTCCCGGATAACGACGGGCATAACTGCCAATACCACTTTTCATCGCACGCGCCATACCCAAAAGCTTTCCGACGGTTGCACCGGTGCCAGCACCACGGTTTCCCAGATCATCTTTTAAAAGGATACCAGCACGTTGGATAGCGGCATACCCCATTTGCTGATCGGGGCGCCGATCCGCTCGGCCAATCGCAAGATCAAACAACGCGCACGCGGGCACAATGGGAACGCGAGCGACACCAGTATCAAATCCTTCTCCGACTTCTTCTAAATACTGCATAACTCCGCTCGCAGCATCCAACCCATAGGCACTCCCCCCAGTTAAAACGACCGCATGCACTTTATCAACGAGATTATCTGGAAATAGCGCTTCGATTTCTCGTGTCGCTGGGGCATGACCGCGTACCGAAACACCTGCCACCGCTCCGCCTTTTACCCATACCACACTGACCCCTGTTAAAGCCTCGACATCTTCCATTTGCCCAACCAGCACACCTGGCACATCGGTGATCGTTTCTAAAAACGGTGTGTTCATAGCGCTTTCCCCCGTTCTTTTCCCTTGACGGACATCATAGGCTAAAACGTTGCGATGCATATGATCACGATTGACAAATGCCGCGTCAAAAGATGATGGTTTGAATACACTTGTGTATATCTTACTTAACCTAAACCTTATCACTTGTCAATGGTCAGCATGAGGAGGTGTGTCGATGAAACAATGGCCCCATCCGTCTATCTCTATGCTTTTTCAACATCATAACAAAGTGCAAATATGTGTAGATCGATCTGTGCGGAAGCCAGCTTCCCGTTCCAAAAAACATTTTCGTGGTTCTTCAAAGCGCTGCTGCAATTGGCATGGTTCATTTTGGGTACCTAGCAGTATCCAAAGTGAACAGACCATCTTTCAGGCACATACCCCCCTTCCATCGGTCACGGTCTCTATAAGAAACTTAACGCATCACGAATTCATCGCTACATTCAATCTCCATGAGGAAACATGTTCAGTGTACAAAACGTCTATCATCCCCGGCGGAACCCTCACACATAACTTTCCAACGCTGAAATCGATTCGTATCGCCTGTGGGGACTTTCCCTATGCCTCATGTGTGTTCCGGAACATACAGCATCTCATTCAGCGCGTACTAACATCACCAAATCGGACGGTCTGCCGATCCATATTTTTTCATGAATCAGGCAATCGTATCATACATATACATATCATTCACAACGATCGTTAAAAGCATATCCTCCTGACATGGTGCAAAGTCGGTATAAGCCATGTCAAGAGGAACATAGAAAGCTTAAAATCCATTGTTGAGAAAAAAAGGCGACATATTTTGAACGTTTAGGTCGTGATGCGTAGTCATTTGTCTTCCGCTTATGCTATAAAGATCGGTAACAACGTGATTTCACCATTGGTTGCAGCACTGGCTGAGACCTTGACGGTATCAAAATTGGTCACCGTAAAACCCAAACTTTGTCCTTGCTGAACAGTGACACTGGCAACAGTGATCGTGCCAAGGTAAAAATCAACGGTAACGGCTTGACCTTTGGTATCAATTCGTCCAATCGCAGAAACGGCAACCGACGACGAAAATACGTCCACGGTCCCACCGCCACCCGTTATCTTAAAGGGCACAGTCACGGCATGTTGTACGTGTGGCGAAATATTGTACGCTGTCGATGTCACAGATCACCCCTCCTTTCTTCCTAGTCATTATAGACTATATAAAAAAAGAGGGGTTGTTTCGGCGGTAGCCCTCAGGTTGAGTGCATGATCAACTAAATGCGGTGCACAAGTGTCGGAAACAACGTTTGGACAAGTTTTGAATGACGAAATAACGTCTCTGTAGGACCGTGCTCTACGATTCGCCCTCCCAACATCACAGCCGTCTGTTCAGTAAGATCCAACATATCAGAGTAATCATGGCTGATCATCACGAGCGTTGGAGATGCATCTGCCAAGGCTGATTTTAAACGCTCTTTCAATATAGAGCGCGATGTCGCATCGACAGCGGCAAAGGGTTCATCGAGCAAAAGCAAAGCAGGCTTCAACGCAAGCGCACGAGCAAGTTGTAATCGAGCCTGTTCACCACCAGAGAGTGTATGGACTGGCTGATGTGCAAGATCCATAAGGTCAAAACGATCCAGCCAAGTACCCACTCTCAAACGTATCTCTTGTCGCGATAGTCTACGGAGTTGCAATGGAATGGCGACATTCTGCCATACCGTTCCCGTTAGAAAACGCGGCTGCTGAAACGATATTGCAATCTGCCTTCGTATGACAACAGGAATGTGTCGGCCTATGCACGCACCAAGTACATGAAGTTCTCCGGCTGTTGGACGCAATAAAAGTGCGAATAACATCAAAAGTGTACTCTTGCCAGCACCATTCGGTCCCACCAATCCCCAACGTGTACCAGGAGAAATGCTAATATTGATATCCTCTAAAATATTTTTTGTACCACTACTCCAAGTAAGACCCGATGCTTCTATCAACCTGCTCTCCCCTTTTACATCTTTATAGCATCTTTTCTTACTTTTGTGACTCTGATTGTTGCAATAACGTAAGAAATGTTGTGATCAATAATGAGAGCGTAAGCAAAATAAAGCTAATTGCTAAAGCGCGTGAAAAATCACCTTTTGAAACTTCTAATACAATGGCCGTAGTCATCGTGCGCGTCTCGCCCTTTATATTCCCACCGACCATGATTGCCGCGCCGACTTCCGAAAAAACGCGGCCAAATCCAGCCATGACGGCTGCCAATATAGATAAGCGAATTTCACGAACGTATAACCAAACATATTGCATCGGTGTCAGTCCTAAAGATAACAAGAGAGGATGTAACTTATCTCTCCGAGACTGTGTAGCGGCTGCAACCAGCGCAACAATGATAGGAAACGTTAATATGACCTCAGCAACAATCATTGTCTTAGGCGTATATATCCAGCGAAGCTCTCCCAAAGGTCCGCTTCGCCAGAAAAAAAGAGCGACCCACAAGCCGACCACGGTCGGTGGGAAGCCCATACCAACATTTGCTAAAACAAAGAGCATGCTGCGACCACGAAAACGTGATAAGCCTAAAAGAAGGCCAAGAGGCAAACCGAGTATGAGGCTAATACTCATCGTCCAAAAAGCAATATAAAGCGACAGTTTAAAGATATCATAAATCTCTGCATCGCCAATACGTAAGATCAACCACGCTTCTTGCAAGCCATGCCAGATTAAATCCATATCGTTCAGTCCATTTCTGCTTTAAACACACTTATTTCAACGTTTTACCAGCATCTGGGAAAAATAGCGATTGACCAAAACGATCTTTACCAAAATCTCCTATGACTTTTTGTGTCTCTGGATCAATCATAAACTTGACAAACGCTTCTCCTCCTGCACTGTTCACGTTTGGAAAACGTTCAGGATTGACCTGCATAACGTGATAAATATTCAAAAGATCGTTATCTCCTTCGCGGACAATCGCCAAATGAATCTTATCTAAGTAAGCCAAATATGTTGCACGATCGGTCAGGGTATATGCATTTTTCTCATTGGCAATCAGAAGTGTTTGTCCCATGCCTGTGCCGCTTTCGATATACCACTTTTTCCCAGATGGTTCAACGCCCGCTTTTTTCCATAGGGAAAGTTCCATTTTATGGGTTCCAGAATCATCACCGCGTGAGACGAAGGGTGTCTCACCGGAAGCTATGGCTTGGAAAGCTGACGCTAAATCTTTCGCATTTTGCACGCCATCCGGATCATCTTTTGGTCCAACGATTATGAAATCATTATGCATCACAAGCTCATAGTTTATGACCGTACCATTATCAACGAGTGGTTTTTCAGCAGTAGGAGCATGGGTTAAAAGAACGTCGGCTTCCCCTTTTTCACCCATGGCTAATGCCTGTCCAGTTCCAACAGCAACCGTTTTTACCTTATAACCAGTCTGTTTTTCAAAAAGCGGGATAAGTGTATCTAAAAGCCCGGAATCCTGTGTACTCGTTGTTGTTGCCAAAATCACATCTTGAATCTCGTTATGTTTTCCAGTAGTCTGATCAGCTTTCTGTTGGCTTTGCCCTTCAGTATTGTCTGATTGTTGTGTATTAGGCGTGTTCACATTTGATCCTAATGTATTGGGCGAAGCCTGTCCACAGGCGACTAGCAAGGATAAGAGAGAGACTATCAATACGATCATGAACACACTTCTTTGAAATCGGTGCTTGGTCAACCGATCATCGACGGATAACTTTTGTAAAAACAATGGGCTTAACTTCATGATGTATTTCTCCCTTTATTGATTTGCTGTATACTGCTTCCTTAAGCGCTCATAAACATGATAATTTTCTTGCGCCCACAAGTAATCATCGGGTGTATTCATGTTGAAGAAAAAAAAGAACGACATTTCCTCGTTCAAACCAAGTTCTTCAGCTGTGACAAAACGCACATGGATATTCTCATAAATGCTTTCTACCCGTTGCCGTCCAGAAAGTATGGCCGCCTCATAGGTCTCATTGAGATTTTTCCGATACACCGCAAATAAAGGATGGCGTTTCCCACCTATGATTGGAACAACCGCTTCATATGTGTCAAGCAGTGCGATCATTCTTAGACCTACTTCAGGAGCGGCAAAAGGCATGTCCACAGCCATCATAAGCACAGGATCACTTGGAGCAAACGTAAGTCCAGCGTGAACACCAGCAGCCGGCCCTACTCCAACATAACGATCAAATGTTTTAGGTACATCTATGGAATCATATGGCATATCCTTCCGCGTCACAAGACAGATGGTATCATAATATGGTTCAAACGCTGCAATAAGACGTTCTAAAACTGTTTTTCCTTCCAACAACAGCGTTGCTTTAGGCGTGCCCATACGTGTCGACTGACCACCTGCTACAATACATGCAGTACTCATCCCTATCCCCTTTTTTCATTATCCTTCTTAGACCGTGATGACGTTAGAGCGATCGTCAACCGCTATTGATCCATGGGTGGCAAAATAGGCACGCACCACGTCATGCGCCGTTTCACCAATCTCCAACCGTTCGAATGCATAACCTTTTA